>NZ_NCWQ01000104.1:0-21948 GCF_002156885.1 Flavobacterium sp. AJR
CTACTTTTAAAAGTAGCGCTTTTTTTATATAACGTTGAATCAGATAATTATTCAAATTCAGAAGTGAAAAATAATTTTACACTTGGATATTTATTTTGAGTCATTTGTATTGTAAAGTCAGAATCTGCTAAAAATACTAATTGACCGTATTTGTCTTTTGCTAAGAATTTTTGCTTGATACGTTTGAACTCTTTGAATTCATCATTTTTAGCATCATCAGGTTTTACCCAACAAGCTTTGTGAACAGGGAAGTTTTCATACGTACATTTTGCACCATATTCATGTTCCAAACGGTATTGGATTACTTCATATTGTAGTGCTCCAACAGTTCCGATTACTTTACGGTTGTTCATTTCAAGAGTAAATAACTGTGCAACACCTTCATCCATTAATTGGTCAACACCTTTATCTAATTGCTTAGCTTTCATTGGGTCGGCATTATTAATGTATCTAAAATGTTCTGGAGAGAAACTTGGAATTCCTTTGAAACTCATTATTTCACCCTCAGTTAAGGTATCACCAATTTTAAAATTTCCTGTATCATGTAAACCAACAATATCACCAGGATACGAAATGTCTACAATTTCTTTCTTCTCTGCAAAGAATGCATTCGGACTAGAAAATTTTAAGTTCTTTTTCTGGCGAACGTGGTAATACGGTTTGTTTCTTTCGAAAGTACCCGAAACAATTTTTATAAATGCTAAACGGTCTCTGTGTTTAGGATCCATATTGGCATGTATTTTAAATACAAAACCAGTCATTTTTTCTTCAATTGGATCAACTAAACGAGTTTCAGAATCTTTTGGTCTTGGTGAAGGAGCGATAGTAACAAAACAATCTAGTAATTCACGTACTCCAAAGTTATTTAAAGCGGAACCAAAAAATACTGGTTGTAATTTTCCGTCTAAATAATCCTGACGATCAAATTTAGGATAAACTTCATCAATTAATTCTAATTCTTCACGTAGTTTATCAGCAGGTTTTTGACCAATAATTTTTTCTAATTCAGGGTTTTGAACATCAGAGAAAGCTATAGTTTCTTCAATGTTTTTACGGCTATCTCCACTGAATAAGTTGATATTTTGCTCCCATAAGTTATAGATTCCCTGAAAATCATATCCCATACCAATAGGGAAACTTAATGGAGTTACAGTTAAGCCTAATTTTTGTTCAACTTCATCCATCAAATCAAATGCATCTTTACCTTCACGATCTAATTTGTTTATAAAAACAATTATCGGAATTTTACGCATTCTACATACTGCAACTAATTTTTCGGTTTGTTCCTCAACCCCTTTTGCAACGTCTATTACCACGATTACACTATCTACAGCGGTTAAAGTTCTAAAAGTATCTTCTGCAAAATCCTTGTGTCCAGGTGTATCAAGGATGTTGATTTTTTTATCTTTATAATTAAAGGCTAATACAGATGTAGAAACCGAAATTCCTCTCTGACGCTCGATTTCCATGAAATCACTCGTAGCTCCTTTTTTTATTTTATTGTTTTTTACAGCACCTGCTTCTTGGATAGCACCCCCAAATAACAATAGTTTTTCGGTTAATGTTGTTTTTCCAGCATCGGGATGCGAAATAATTCCAAATGTTCTTCTACGTTGTATTTCTTTTAAAAAGCTCATATTTAATATCAATAGTTTGCAAAAGTACTATTAATTACGGCTTAATAAAAATATTAGCTTCTTATTTAAGTCCGTTTAGTTTATAAAATTTGTTGCTATTATTTGATTGTTTGAATAAAAAAGAGGCTGATTATTTAAATCAGCCTCAAAATTAAATATGTTTTTTAGGTAATAATTAATTATTAATCGACCAAACAGTGTATCCTTTTGGAGGACATTGAATTTTTACCCATTGATCAGCTTGTGTTGTAGGGATCCAACTAGAACTTCCTGTAAAGTCTTTTATCTGAGTGTTTGCCCAGTTTGTTTGAATCCATCTTTCTTGCCATGATGACGAATTATTGATGTATACCACTAATCCAGGGTTTCCGTTATATCCGTTTCTGCGGGCGATATATTCGTCATTATCAGCGTATAAAATTGAAGTTGTTCCAGTCGCTTTATTGTTGTGAATCCAGATAAGGTTATTTAATTTGTTTTTATCAAGCCATTCTTCATAATCTCTATAAAAAATAGTTGGATATCCTTCGTGAGTCAAAATATAAGAATAGGCTAGTAATTTATTAGAAATTTCATCAGTATCATGATTAGACACAAATGTAACGGCTTTGTATGGGTTTCTTTTCCACATCATGTCGTCGTTTAATAACGCAAGATTATTTCCGTCAAAAGCATCATTCATTTTATAATAACACGCAAAATCGAATACAGAACTATTGGCATTATTTGCCCAATCATTTAATACGTTCACGTTTGAATCCCATAATTCCCCAACCGAAAAGCCGCCTACATTAGCATTCCAGGAATTTACAACCCAAGCACCAAATCCTTTTACATAATCAAATCTCCATCCATCAAATTTCATGGTGTTTTTATAATACTTACCAACTCCGTCAGCTCTTAGCCATAACCAATCCTGCACATGAGGATTAGCGTGGCATAAATCTGGGAAACCGCCAAAAGCACCTTCGTCATTATTACCGTAACTGTTTTTATAAAAATCATTATAATTACGGGTGAATTTTCCTGAAGCAACTCCGCTAAAGTTGGTCCATGTATTAGTTCCTGTAAACGGATTCGCTTCTGATTGCCCACCACTATTATGATTAATTACAATATCGGCATATACTTGCATGTTTTCAGCATGTACTTTGCTGATTAAGCTCACAAGTTCCGTTTTTGATCCAAATCTGGTTTCTGTAGAACCATTTTGATTGTAATCTCCAAAATCAAAATAATCTGTAGGATCATAACCCATAGAAAAAGCACCATTTTGAGCTTTTGATGCAGGAGGTAACCAAATAGAGCCAATTCCGGCATTAGACCAATCGGTAATTTTGGTATTTAATGTATTCCACCAGTTGCCGCCAGCAGGAACATCCCAATAAAATGCTTGCATCATTACGCCTCCGCCAGGATTGGCAACATATTTTCCTGTAGTAGGAGTTCCTGTGCTAAATGGACGCCCATCATGCTTTGTCACATTTATTACTTTGAACTGAGAATTTGTTGCTGCAATTTCTGATTCTGTATTTTCATTAGAGCTACAGGAGTAAAAAAATGCTGTTAAAGCAGTGATTAAATAAAGTTTTACAATTTGTTTTTTCATAATTAAATGATTTTTAGGTTAATTAAGGATTTGGGTAATCAAATTGTGATTAATTAAATAATTAGCCAATTAATTGTTTAATTACTGTTTTTAAATGCTAAATTTTAATAATCACATATCGAATGTATGTAAAACTTATGTAGCTAATTACTTTGATATTTTATTTAATAAGCGAAAACGTTGTAGTGTTGAAAACTTTTGTTTATTTGGTTAAAAATGAACTGTTTGTACTTGATCTTTTTGAGTTTTTTAGGATGTGGTTTAATCAAATATAGGCTAGTTGGGTTTTCTAAATAGTTTCAAAAATAAGATGTGATTAATTCTTGAATAAGAGAATTTTTTTAGTTGCATATAATTTTTTGTTAATAGTAATAAGTAAACTTGTATTATGTGATTGAATTGTTATTTTTGTTCGTTATAAGATAATTAAGCAATGTTTGTTAGATTTGTAAAGATTTTTATTTTCTGAACATTTAAAATATATATTGAAATATACGGTTTACTATATTTGTAAGCCATTAATGCTAAATAATAAAGCTTCTTTACATCAAATTAAATTTTTAACTAATGCTATTAAAAAAATTACGAATAAAAACTATCAATTGTCAATTTGTATTTACAATAAGTTTTTTGCTTCTTTTCAATTCGCTAACCAGAGCGCAAGAAATTATTAAGGATACGGTTATTGCAAAGCCAGTTGTAGTTAAAAGTAATCAGAAACAAAAAATTGATGGTATTATCGCTACTGTAGGTGATTACATTATTTTAGATTCAGATATCGATAAAGGATACTTAGAAATTAGTAGTCAAGGAGGGTCTATAAAAGATGTTTCAAGATGTCAGATGCTAGGAAAACTTCTAGAAGATAAATTATATGCACATCAGGCTATTCAGGATAGTATCATTGTAAGTGATGCTGAAGTAAAAGGCATGATGGATGAACGATTAAATTATATGGTTCAGCAAATTGGAGATATAAACAAAGTTGTTCAGTATTACAAAAAGAATTCAGTTGAAGAATTCAAAACTTATTTTGCTGATATCTTAAAAGAGCAAAAGTTAGCATCAGAGATGCAAAAGAAGATCATCGATGGAGTAGAAATTACTCCTGAGGAAGTTCGTAATTTCTTCAAGAAAATACCAGAAAGTGAATTGCCAACATTTGGAGCAGAGATGGAAGTAGCACAAATTGTGGTGAATCCTAAAATTTCGGATGTAGAAAAGAAAAAGGTAATCGACCGTTTAAATGGTATTAAAAAAGATGTAGAAGACGGTGCTAGTTTTGCAACTAAGGCAGTTTTATACTCTCAGGATCCAGGTTCGAGTTCGAATGGAGGATATTATAAGATGACGAGAAAAACACCTTTTGTAAAAGAATTTAAGGATATCGCTTTTAGTCTTCAGGAAGGAGAGATTTCAGCTCCTTTTGAAACTACCTTCGGATTTCATATCATAAAAGTAGATAAAATTAAAGGGCAAGAAGTAGAGTTGCGTCATATCTTGATTGCTCCTGTAGTTTCTGAAGATGCTTTAAAAGAAGCAAAAGAAAGAATTACTGGAATTAGAGAGAAAATAATAGATAAGAAAGTAACTTTTGCAGAAGCAGCCAGAGCAGATTCTGATGAAAAAGAGACACGTGCAAACGGTGGAGCCTTGATTAATCCAAATACGCAAGACACACGTTTTGAATTAACAAAAATGGATCCTACGTTATATGCTCAGGTTTCTAATTTAAAAGATAACGAAGTTTCGCAACCAGTTTTAGATACAGATCCACAAGGGAAAAAAAGTTACAAACTAATTACTGTAACTAAAAGAATTGAATCGCATACTGCTGATTACGCTAAAGATTATATCAAGATTAAAGATTTAGCTTTAAAAGAAAAACAAATTAAAGCTATTGCAAAATGGTTTGATGAAAAAATAAAAGAAACTTATATCAAGATTCTTGGAGAGTACAGAGATTGTACTTTTACAAATAATTGGTTGAAAAAATAATTTTTATAAAATAAATAAAAAGAGTTAGTTTTATGAATTCATAGAACTAACTCTTTTTAATTTTAAATACATTCACAGATGTCTGATGTAACCGCAATTCATAACTTAGTTCAAAAACGTAATGAATTAAAAGCCGAAATCGCAAAAATTATTGTAGGTCAGGATGCAGTTGTAGATCAAATTTTGATTTGCATTTTTTCTGGCGGACACGCTCTTTTAATAGGTGTGCCAGGATTGGCAAAAACATTATTGATAAACACACTTTCACAGGCTTTAGGGCTTGATTTTAAGAGAATTCAATTTACTCCGGATTTAATGCCATCTGATATTTTGGGAAGCGAAATCTTAGATGAAAACAGACGGTTTAAGTTTATAAAAGGACCAGTTTTTTCTAATATCATTTTGGCAGATGAGATTAATAGAACACCACCAAAAACACAAGCTGCTTTGCTAGAGGCAATGCAGGAACGTTCGGTGACGATTGCTGGTGAAAACCATAAATTAGACTTGCCTTACTTTGTGTTAGCTACACAAAACCCTATTGAGCAAGAAGGAACTTATCCTTTGCCAGAAGCGCAATTAGATCGTTTTATGTTTGCTATAAAATTAGAGTATCCAAGTTTTGAAGAAGAAGTACAAGTTGTTAAACGTACAACTTCTGACAATACAAGTACAATCAACCCTTTGTTTACGGCTCAGGAAATTATAGATTTTCAGCATTTAATTCGCCGAATTCCTGTTGCGGATAATGTAATAGAGTATGCAGTAACTTTGGTTAGTAAAACACGACCAGATAATAGCCTGACGAATGATTTTGTTAAAAATTATTTGGATTGGGGAGCAGGACCAAGAGCTTCGCAAAATTTAATTTTAGCTGCTAAAGCTCATGCAGCATTCAATGGTAAATTTTCACCAGATATTGAAGATGTAAAAGCTGTAGCAACTGGTATTTTAAGACATCGAATCATTAAAAATTATAAAGCCGATGCCGAAGGAATTACAGAAGAAATTATAATTCAGAAGCTACTATAACGATATAAAAAAGCTTATTTAGAAAGGTTCTTTGCTTAAAACATAGCAAAGAACCTTTTTCTTTATAACAAAGAATTTCGACTTTGTCAAAGAAAGGATTTTATATTATTAATAATTTAATATTTTGACGTTAAAATGCAATTTTGCTAATTTTACGCAATGTAAATCGTTATTTTTTAATAATAACTTTTGAAAAGGCGACTTCTGTTATATTTTTTTTAATTCTCGGCTTTAATTTTTAAATTTGCGTACAAAAAAATAAGATACCTAGAAATACTTCTATTATGAATACTTATAACGATTACATTAAAGAGATTGCAGAACGAAAAGACCAAGGACTTCATCCGAAGCCAATTGATGGTGCTGAGTTGTTAAGCGTGATTATTGCACAGATTAAAGATCTGGATAACGAGTATCGAGAAGAATCGATTAAACACTTTATTTATAACACTATACCAGGAACTACAAGTGCTGCGGGTGTAAAAGCTAAGTTTTTAAAAGAGATTATTCTTGGAGAATCTGCTGTAAAAGAAATAACACCAGCTTTTGCATTTGAGTTATTATCACATATGAAGGGTGGACCTTCTATTGAGGTATTGTTAGATTTAGCTTTGGGTGATGATGCTGCTATTGCAAAAGAAGCAGGAAATGTACTTAAGACACAAGTTTACCTTTATGAGGCAGACACAGATCGTTTAAAAGAAGCGTTTAAAAAAGGTAACCCAATTGCTATAGATATTATTAAAAGCTATGCTCAGGCAGAGTTTTTTACAAAATTACCAGAAGTAGTTGAAGAAATTAAAGTAGTTACTTTTATTGCTGGTGAGGGTGACATTTCTACAGATTTGTTATCTCCAGGTAATCAGGCTCACTCACGTTCAGACCGTGAACTTCATGGTCAATGTATGATTACGCCTAAAGCACAAGAAGAAATTAAGGCGTTACAAGCACAACATCCAGACAAAAGTGTGATGTTGATTGCAGAGAAAGGTACCATGGGAGTTGGTTCATCAAGAATGTCAGGTGTAAACAACGTGGCACTTTGGACAGGAAAACAAGCAAGTCCATATATTCCATTCGTTAATATCGCTCCAATTGTAGGAGGAACAAATGGTATTTCTCCAATTTTCCTAACAACAGTTGATGTTACTGGTGGTATTGGTTTAGATCTTAAAAACTGGGTTAAAAAGCTAGATGCAGATGGTAGTATTATTCGTAATGAGAATAATGAGCCAATTCTGGAAGAAGCATACTCTGTAGCTACAGGAACTGTACTTACAATAAACACAAAGACGAAAAAATTATATAATGGAGACAAAGAGCTAATTGATATTTCTAAGGCTTTTACTCCTCAGAAAATGGAATTTATCAAAGCAGGAGGATCATATGCAATTGTATTTGGTAAAAAGCTTCAGACATTAGCAGCGAAAATTCTAGAAATCGAAGCTCCTCTTGTATTTGCTCCATCAAAAGAGATTTCTCTTGAAGGACAAGGACTTACAGCAGTAGAGAAAATTTTCAACAAAAACGCTGTTGGTATAGCTCCAGGTAAAGTATTACATGCTGGTTCAGATGTTCGTGTAGAAGTTAATATCGTAGGTTCTCAAGATACGACAGGTCTTATGACTGCTCAGGAATTAGAGTCTATGGCTGCTACAGTAATTTCGCCAATCGTTGATGGTGCATACCAATCTGGTTGTCACACAGCTTCAGTATGGGATAAAAAAGCTCAGGCAAATATTCCAAAATTGATGAAATTTATGAACGATTTCGGTTTAATCACAGCACGTGACCCGAAAGGAGTTTATCATGCAATGACAGATGTAATTCATAAAGTTCTTAATGATATTACAATAGATGAGTGGGCTATCATTATTGGTGGTGACTCTCATACAAGAATGTCTAAAGGTGTAGCATTTGGTGCTGACTCAGGAACAGTTGCTCTTGCACTTGCTACAGGTGAGGCTTCAATGCCAATTCCTGAATCTGTTAAGGTAACATTTAAAGGTGAGATGAAAGACTATATGGACTTCCGTGATGTAGTTCATTCAACACAAGCTCAAATGCTTAAGAAATTTGGTGGTGAAAATGTTTTTCAGGGAAGAATCATCGAGGTTCATCTTGGAACACTTACTGCTGACCAGGCATTTACATTTACAGACTGGACTGCAGAGATGAAAGCAAAAGCTTCTATCTGTATTTCTGAAGATGATACCTTAATCGAATCATTGGAGATTGCAAAAAGCAGAATTCAGATCATGATCGACAAAGGAATGGATAATGAAAAACAAGTTCTTCAGGGATTAATTAACAAAGCAGATAAGAGAATTGCAGAGATTAAATCAGCAGAGAAACCTGCTTTAACTCCAGATGCAAATGCTAAGTATTATGCAGAAGTTGTTGTAGATCTTGATCAGATTATCGAGCCAATGATTGCGGATCCAGACGTTAATAACGCGGATGTTTCTAAGAGATATACTCACGATACAATCCGACCATTATCTTTTTACGGAGGAGATAAAAAAGTAGATTTAGGATTTATCGGTTCTTGTATGGTTCACAAAGGAGATATGAAGATTCTAGCTCAAATGCTTAAAAATATAGAACAACAATACGGTAAGGTTGAGTTTAAGGCTCCGCTAGTAGTAGCGCCACCTACTTATAATATCGTAGATGAACTTAAGGCTGAAGGAGATTGGGAAGTTTTACAAAAATACTCTGGTTTCGAATTTAACGATAGCGCTCCTAAAGGTGCTGCACGTACAGAATACGAGAACATGTTGTATTTAGAGCGTCCAGGATGTAACCTTTGTATGGGTAACCAGGAAAAAGCAGCAAAAGGAGATACTGTAATGGCAACTTCTACGCGTCTTTTCCAAGGAAGAGTTGTAGAAGATACAGAAGGTAAAAAAGGAGAGTCATTACTTTCTTCTACGCCAGTTGTAGTCTTGTCTACAATTCTTGGTAGAACACCTACATTAGATGAATATATAGCAGCAGTAGATGGTATTAGCCTAACTAGGTTTGCACCTTCTCATAAACTGTTAGTAATGTAATCGTACGATTAGTTATAATCATTATATATAAAAAGCCTGAGTTGATAAACTCAGGCTTTTTCTTTTCTGGCTCTTCTATTTTTTGTAACTTGTGATGTTCAAAAAACAAAAACAAACAAAAACAATTATACTTATGGCTTTTGATATTGAAATGATTAAAAAAGTGTATGAGAACATGCCAGGTCGTGTTGATAAAGCACGCGAGATTGTTGGTCGTCCACTTACTTTAACGGAGAAAATTTTGTACAATCACCTTTGGGATGGGAATCCAACTAAGGCGTTTGGCAGAGGAGTCGATTATGTTGATTTTGCACCCGATCGTGTAGCTTGTCAGGATGCAACTGCACAAATGGCATTATTGCAATTTATGCACGCAGGTAAGGCTAAAGTGGCTGTGCCTACAACAGTTCATTGCGATCACTTAATTCAAGCTAAAGTAGATGCTGTAACCGATTTGGCTAGAGCAAAAACTCAAAGTAATGAAGTTTTCGACTTCTTGTCGTCAGTTTCTAATAAATACGGAATTGGTTTCTGGAAACCAGGAGCAGGTATTATTCACCAAGTAGTACTAGAAAATTATGCTTTCCCAGGAGGAATGATGATTGGTACAGATTCACATACCGTAAATGCAGGAGGTTTAGGAATGGTAGCTATTGGTGTTGGTGGAGCCGATGCTGTAGATGTTATGTCAGGAATGGCATGGGAATTAAAATTCCCTAAATTAATTGGAGTAAAATTAACTGGTAAATTATCAGGATGGACTGCTCCTAAAGATGTTATCCTTAAAGTTGCTGGTATTCTTACTGTAAAAGGTGGAACAGGAGCAATTGTAGAATATTTTGGAGAAGGTGCAACTTCTATGTCATGTACAGGTAAAGGTACTATTTGTAATATGGGTGCAGAGATTGGAGCTACAACTTCAACTTTTGGATATGATGATTCTATGGGGCGTTATTTGCGTTCTACAAATAGAGCCGATGTTGCAGATGCTGCAGATAAAATAGCTCCTTACTTAACTGGAGATCCAGAAGTTTACGCTAACCCAGAACAATATTTTGACCAGGTTATCGAAATTAACTTAACGGAATTAGAGCCACACTTAAACGGACCTTTTACGCCAGATTTAGCTACTCCAATTTCTAAAATGAAAGAAGCAGCAATCAAAAATAACTGGCCATTACAAATTCAGGTTGGTTTAATTGGTTCATGTACCAACTCATCTTACGAAGATATTGCGCGTGCAGCATCTTTGGCAAGACAAGTTTCTGCCAAAAAATTAAAAACAAAATCACAGTTTACAATTACTCCAGGTTCAGAGGTAGTTCGTTATACAATCGAGCGTGATGGTTTTATCGATACATTCCATAAAATTGGAGCAACAGTTTTCGCTAACGCTTGCGGACCATGTATTGGTATGTGGGATAGAGAAGGAGCAGAGAAAGAAGAAAGAAATACAATCGTTCACTCTTTTAACCGTAACTTTTCTAAACGTGCCGATGGTAACCCAAATACACTAGCTTTCGTAGGTTCGCCAGAATTAGTAACAGCTATGGCTATCGCAGGAGATTTAAGTTTCAATCCATTAACAGATACTTTAATCAATGAAGATGGAGAAGAAGTAATGCTAGATGAACCTACAGGAGACGAATTGCCTCCAAAAGGATTTGATGTTAAAGATCCAGGATTCCAAGTTCCGGCAGAAGACGGTTCAGGAGTTCAGGTAGCTGTAAGCCCAACATCAGAGCGTTTACAATTATTAGCTCCGTTTGATGCCTGGGATGGTAAGAACATTACAGGTGCAAAATTATTAATCAAAGCATTCGGAAAATGTACTACAGATCACATCTCTATGGCAGGACCATGGTTACGTTTCCGTGGACATTTAGATAATATTTCTAATAATATGTTGATTGGTGCAGTAAATGCATATAACCAAAAAACAAATTCAGTTAAAAATCAATTAACAGGAACGTATGATGCAGTTCCTGCAGTTGCACGTGCGTACAAAGCAGCTGGAGTTCCATCTATTGTTGTGGGGGATCATAACTATGGCGAAGGATCTTCTCGTGAGCACGCAGCAATGGAGCCACGTTTCTTAGGAGTTAAAGCGGTATTAGTGAAATCTTTTGCTCGTATCCACGAAACAAACCTTAAAAAACAAGGGCTTTTAGGATTAACATTTGCTAACGAAGCAGATTATGATAAAATCCAAGAAGATGATACAATCAATTTCCTTGATTTAGTAGAATTTGCTCCAGGAAAACCATTAACGCTAGAATTCGTTCACGTAGATGGAACTAAAGACATAATCTTAGCAAATCATACTTATAATGCAGGGCAAATTGGCTGGTTTGTAGCCGGTTCAGCATTAAACTTAATTGCTGCTGGAAAAGCATAATTAAAGTTTTAAATCATATTAAAAACTCTCAAGGCAACTTGGGAGTTTTTTTATTTGAAGCTATTTCCAGCTATCCGCTATATCTTTTCTTTTTTAAAGGAAAAAAGAAAAGGATGCCGCTTTTATCTGGGCTAGGAAATCTATTTAAAAAAGAAATTTAGTATAAAGATTTTTACCTGTTAAGTATTATAATTTCGCAGATAATAACTCGGATATTAAAAACTAACCCTGTGTTTTTGCTAGAGTTGTTTCTTGAGATAAGTTTTTAATCTTATTCGGATTTGTTAATTTAAATTCATCTAAATCTATGCTGAAAATTTTTGCAGAAGGTATTTTAGAATAACTATTGTCAATACGTCCGCCCAAAATGTATAATTTATTATCGTTATAATACATAGCTGAATACTTCAGAGGAAGGTTGATTTCGTATTCTTTTAATACTTTTAATTTAAAATTGTAAGTGTGCATTTTTTCATCTTCAAAAAAATAAATAATATCGTCATTGTAAGCAATAGCAGGTCTTTCTAATCCCGAAAATAGTTCACCCTCAGTTTGCCATTTTTCTGTTACTAAATCAAAGGTTTCTATTTTAGATATTGGTTTTCCGTTGTTTCCGCCAATAAGATAAATTTTATCGTCTATCAGTATTCCGGTAGTTTCTTCTGCAGTTGGCATACTCCTAAGTTCATACCAATATCCGGAAGTAATATTATACAAATGCACTTTGTCTGTAAAATCTTTTACGCCACTTTCAGTTGCTTTTATAGAACCTCCCATTACAATAATATTATCTTTATAAGTAAAAGAAGCAAAATCAGCAGCCTGATGTGGATTGGTTTTGTCGACTTTAACAGTGAATTTTTCAATATCTAAAACTTCAATTTGATCTTGTAAATATTCCCAACTACTGTTTTTATTTACAAACATTTTTTTTCCTCCCAAAATATAAATCAAATTGTTATAGAAATGAATGTTATGATACGCTCTAACCTGTAGTTTTAAATCTGGAAATTCCCAAGAGTTGGTTTTGATATCGTAAATAGAAAGATGCTTTTTATAATGTCGTTTTGTTGCGAAAGCTCCTTCATTAAAAAAATCCTGAAAGGTAGGGGCAGCTATTTTTGCCCGCACTTTGGCCATATGATCGATTTCAGGATAAGCGTCACCGCCACTAATATAAATTTTATCGTCTTTTAAAAAAGATCCGAATGAAAAAACAGGATGTTTTAAATTAGTTATTTCTGTAAAAGCAAGTTTTGTTTTCAATTTAGTATTGGCAACAATTGTAACACCTGATAAATTTTGTGCCTCTTCTTCAAGAAAAACTTTGTAGTTATTTTTTGCCAGATAGCTTAAGGAAACGTTTTTAGTGATGTAACCAATGTGAGAAAATTGTAATGACTCATCCTCTTTAAATTCAGGAAGAACTTTTAAATAAAATTCACCCTTTTCATCGGTTATAGTCCCAACTTTACTAGACAATGCAAATACATTGGTGTTTTCAACCGGAAGATTGTCTTTCTGAGAAATTACATTACCTTTTATATTTTGAGCAATTAATAATGTAGGAAAAAATACAAAAATCAGAATTAGTTTTTTCAAGGATATTTTTTTTGTCAGTTATTCTTTGTTTAAAAGTAGTATTATGAATTCGGTTATTTTATTTTTTATCTAAAGAACTTCAAAAACTATCTTCCTTTTTTAGCAGCAGCAAACTTCATTCTGTATTCTTGAAAAGTTTTGCCTTCGGTGATATTTTTTAATTTCTTTTGAATTAAACGTTTTTTTAATGATGAAATTTTATCTGTAAACAAAATTCCTTCAATGTGATCATATTCATGCTGAATTACTCTGGCAATTAAACCATCAAACACTTCGGTTTTTACGACAAAATCTTCCTCACAATATTCAATTGTAATTCTTTCGTGTCTGTAAACATCCTCACGAACATCTGGAATACTCAGGCAACCTTCGTTAAAACTCCATTCTTCGCCATCTTCTTTTAATATTTTGGCATTGATAAAAGTTCTCTTAAATCCTTTTAATTCTTTTTGTTCATCTGCTGGTAAATCCTCATCATCACTAAAAGGAGTTGTGTCAATTACAAATAAACGCAAGGCCAAACCAACTTGTGGCGCAGCAAGACCCACTCCATAAGCATTGTACATTGTTTCGTACATGTTAGCTATTGTTTCTTTCAAATTTGGATGTTCTGGCGATACTGCCTCCCCAACTTTTCTTAAAACAGGATCACCATATCCTATAATTGGTAAAATCATTCTTGTTGTATTATGTATTAACGACTATTAATCCAGAATTTCATTATTCTGAATTAGGTTGGCAAAAATAGTAAAAAATAGTCAATGAATAATTCTATTAACCAGATTATCTACTTTTTGATTTCTATTTAAATCAAACTCACTATTATTACTAAATAACTCTTACAATTCTTATCTTTGCTAGTAAACCTATTTCTATGTTAGATCGCATCGTTAAATTCACAGACAGTACTTCTTTTACCAATGCTTCAAAAGTTACAATTGCATCAGTAGTTCCTGTATTGTTTTTTAACTTCTTAGGTTATTTTGAAATTGGTTTTACGATTGCTCTCGGTGCTTTTTATACTTATCCCAGTGATATCCCGAGTAATCTTAAACACAAAATAAAAGGAATTGTAGTTACTGCTCTTATTGTTTCTGGCGTTAACCTACTGGTTAATCTTGTTTATCCTTATCCTTGGCTATTTTATCCGTTTCTAGGAATATTACTTTTCTTGTCCTCTATGATCTCTGTTTATGGACAAAGAGCGACTATGGCATCATTCTCTGCCCTACTTTCTATCTCTTTATCATTTGCTCATTTACACGAAGGCTGGGAAGCCGTATTACATTCTAGTTATATTTTTGCCGGTGGATTATTCTATTTAATAGTTTCACTTATCTTTCATTATATAAAACCGTATCGTTATATAGAATTACAAACTGCCGACGGAATTCGATTAACCGCAAAATACTTAAAACTAAGAGGTGATTTATGGAATCCTGAAGCTGATAGAAAAAAAATTATCGAAAAACAGTTGCATCTTCAGGTTGAGTTAAACCAAATTCACGAAAATTTACGACAAGTTCTTATTGGCAACAGAGCCACTTCTGGCGACTCTAGCCAAAACCGAAAAATGCTGATTGTTTTTATAACACTGGTCGAAATTCAGGAATTGGCTTTATCGACATCATTTGACCATGATAAATTACACAAAAAATTTAGCGACCATCCTGAGGTTCTGCGTTCCTATCAAAATCTTGCTTATAAACTTGCATCGACTTTAAAAAAACTATCTAAAAGTGTTCATAAAGCCTCTAAATATATCTCGATAAATGATTTAAAAAAGGAACTTGACGGATTACAATCTGCTATTGATGCGTATCAAAATAATTTAGGAAAAATAGAAGCTTCTGAAGGGGTTTGGATGCTTACTAATATGCTGAAATATGCTCAAAAGCAAGTCGAAAAAATAAAAATCGTAGAAATGGCTTTTTCATTAGCTATTAAATCTTTTGATTTTAAAGACAAGGATAAAGAACTTGAAAAATTCCTGACTCCACAATATTATCCGATACGCACTTTAATCGAAAATTTTAGTTTTTCGTCAACATTTTTCAGGCACTCGTTGCGACTTACCATAACTATTATGGTCGGTTTTATAATTGGCAAATTACTTCCTTTCCAAAACGTATATTGGATTTTATTGACAATCGTAGTAATTATGCGTCCTGGTTATGGCTTAACCAAAGAGCGCTCTTACAATCGTGTTTTTGGTACTATTTTAGGCGGATTAATAGCCTTTGGGATTGTCTCTCTGGTACATAATCATGTAGCAATAAGCATATTTGCTATTGTCTGTATGCTTATCGGTATTTCTTTTACGCAAAGTAATTACAAAATAAGCACTACTCTTGTTACCATGTACGTGGTTTTTGTGTACGGAATATTAACACCTAATATACTTGAGGTAATTCAGTTTCGAATTCTGGATTCACTTGTAGGTGCTACCTTAGCCTTTTTAGCAAACTATTACTTATGGCCTGCTTGGGAGTTCTTAAATGCTGCATCATTTTTAGAAAAATCTATTGAGGCCAACAGAAACTATTTAAGAGAAATTGCCGAATATTATAATAAAAAAGGAACATTGCCTACATCCTATCGCTTGGCAAGAAAAAATGCTTTTATAGAAATAGGAAATCTTATGACATCTTTCCAGAGAATGGTACAAGAACCTAAATCAAAACAAAAACAGCTTCCGCAAATAAACAAGCTTGCTGTACTAAACCATTCTTTACTTTCATCTGCGGCATCATTAGGAACATATATACAATCTCATAAAACAACATCGGCATCTGAGTCTTTTAATTTTGTAATTGGCGTTGTTGTTTATAACTTAAATTATTCTATTGCAATCTTAAGACATGAAAGCACAGCTGAATATAAAAACAAAGACATTAATAAAGAACAACTAACTTTTCATTTTGAGGAATTAAAAAGAAAAAATTTCAGTCGATTAGAAAATGATAATGAACTCGATGATAGTGCAAGAGAAACCAAAATGCAGGAAGCCCAATTGGTAATCGAACAATTAATATGGATGACTGATTTGTCTGAAAAAATAGTAACGATTACAAAAGAGTTTATAGCACAAAATCCAGATTAAATTAATCTGGATTTTGTATTTATTCTTATTATGTATGCTCTACTTAGTTATCTAACTTTAAAGTTGCAGCGGTATTTTTTCTAATTTCAGATAACAATTCTGGTTTATCATTTAAAGTCTGACCATAAGAAGGAATCATTGCTTTAAGCTTTTCATCCCATTCTGGTGTTTTAATTTTATCCTTAAAACATTTCCCTATTAATCCAACCATGATAGAAACTGCAGTTGAAGCTCCAGGTGAAGCTCCTAATAAAACAGCCAATGTACCATCATCTGTATTAATTACCTCAGTACCAAATTCAAGAATTCCACCTTCTTTTTCATCTTTTTTGATAACCTGAACACGTTGTCCTGCTCGCTCTAATTTCCAATCTTTAGATTTTGCATTTGGCAAGTATTCGCGTAAAGCGTTCATTCTATCTTTTGGTGATTGTCTTACTTGCTCAATTAAGTATTTAGTAAGTGGGATATTATGATAACCAGCTGCCAACATTGGCATTATATTGTCTGTTTTTATAGATAAAGGCAAATCCATATAAGATCCGTTCTTTAAAAATCGAGTCGAAAAACCAGCAAATGGTCCAAAAAGCAATGCTCTTTCCCCATTTATCATTCGTGTATCAATATGAGGAACTGACATTGGTGGCGCACCAACACTAGCTTTTCCGTAAACTTTGGCTTGATGCTGAAGAATAACTTCTGGATTAGTACATTTTAACCATTGTCCGCTCACAGGAAATCCTCCAAATCCTTTTCCTTCGGCAACATTTGCTTTTTCTAACAAAGGCAATGAACCTCCTCCCGCACCAATAAAAACAAATTTAGTATATACTTTTCTAGTTTGTCCGGTTGCTAAATCTGTGATTTTAATTCTCCACGATTTATCTTCACGCTGCTTTAATTTTTTTACTTCGTGATTAAAATGTATTGTTACACCATCTAATTTTCCTAGATAGTTAAACATGCTTCGTGTTAATTCTCCAAAATTCACATCGGTTCCTATTGCCATAGAAGTTGCTGCAAACTTATCTGTAGCATCTCTTCCTTCCATTACCAATGGCATCCATTCTTTTAATTGAGCAAAATCGGTACTAAAAACCATCTCTTTAAAGATTGGATTTTTTTGTAATGCTTCAAATCTTTTTTTAAGATAATCCACATTTTTTTCTCCCCAAACAAAACTCATGTGAGGAACACTTTTTATAAAATTATCAGGAGATGTAATTTTGTTTTGCTGTACTAAGTAAGACCAAAACTGACGAGAAACTTCAAAGGATTCAGCAATACTAATTGCTTTTTTAGGATCTATACTACCATTTTTTTCTGGTGTATAATTCAATTCACAAAAGGCTGAGTGCCCTGTTCCTGCGTTATTCCAAGCATCAGAGCTTTCGGCTGCAGCAACATCTAATCTTTCGTAAATTTCAATTTTTAAATCTGGCTGTAATTCTTTTAAGATTAACCCAAGAGTTGCACTCATAATTCCAGCACCAATAAGTACTACTTCGGTATTTGAACGTATGGTTTTGTCGGACATAGCAAGAAAATTTTAAAGTGCAAAGGTACTTCATAAAATTGCAAAAAAAAACTATAAATTTCACCTTAAAAGTTATAGTTTTCTAAAACGTTTGCGAGCTAAATCCTTTGATTTTTTAAAACATTTTACGAGACAAATAGTCCTGAAGCATTATCGTTGCTGAGATTTCATCGATCAAACCTTTATTCTGACGTTGTTTTTTGCTAAGTCCACTGTCTATCATTGTTTGAAATGCCATTTTAGAAGTAAATCTTTCATCAACCCGAACTACTTTCATATCCGGAAAAATATTCGAAAAATGAGTTACAAAACCTTTAATAATTGAAGCACTTTGTGATGGCTCTCCATTCATTTGTTTTGGCTCACCTATTAAGACCGCTTCCACCTTTTCTTTAGCAAAATAATCTTTTAAAAAATCGATAGTTGTATTAGATGGAATTGTAGTTAAACCCGAGGCAATAATTTGCAGTTCATCAGTAACAGCAATTCCTGTTCTTTTTTGTCCGTAATCTATAGCGAGAATTCTTGGCATCTTATTAAATATTAATGGAACAAAGATACATAAAGTAAAAACCTTGTACCTTAAAAAAATTAATCCGTTCTATATTCCAGAACGGATTAATTAAACTTTTTTCCAAAAAAAAATTAAAACGATATCAAAAAAATTAATTTAAAAACCTACTAACCATCTATTTATACTAATTCACAGATTTTAAACAATCCATAAATAGAACTTTGCTCTTTAAAATATTCTTGCATATAATTTCAATTCAAAAGTAGGCCTAATTACATCCCTAATTCATGATAATTATCATCGAACAAAAGAAAGAATTAACGTATTATAGATATTTATTCACAACACTCAACAGCACACATAAATCAATTAACAATTTAAAAACCAAATAATTACAAAAAATTAAAGTTTAAAATATTTTAAATCAGAGTTATATTGTTATAAAATTAGATTGACCAAGTAATCGTAATTTGAAAAAAAAATAGTTCTTTTGCTTCAAATTTCCCACATATTATAGAAAATTACTCAAAAACAAATACCCAAATTCACTAAATACCAAATGAATAATTATAAAAATAGCATTATTTTATTTCTAAAAAGATTCTTTTTAATTGTCATAATTTATCAATTCTCTAGAGTTCTATTCTATCTTATGAACTCAAAATTATTCGAACCTTTTACATTTCAAACTTTCCTAGGAGGTCTTCTTTTTGATTTTGCAGCTATAGCTTATATAAATATTGTTTTCTTATTAGCGCATTTGATTCCAGGAAATTTCAAATACAAACCAAGATATCAAAACATCCTAAAAGTTTCCTTTTATACTGTTAACCTTATCTTTATTGCTACCAACTTCATAGACATTATTTACTATCGTTTTACTGGCAGAAGAAGTACTTTCGGGATGATTACTGCCAAAGGAATGGAACACGAAGCCTTAGGTTTAATTCCTTCTTTCTTAAAAGAATTCTGGTACATCTTTGTGCTATTTCTTATCGTTAGTATTATATTTTGGAAATTGATTCCGAATTTAAAAACACATTTAATACACGAAAAATCAACCAAAAAAGACTACTATAAACAATACTCTTATTTTGTTCTTTCGATAGTTATAATTTTACTTATGGGACGTGGTGGGTTCCGAAAAAAACCAGTTAGAATCGTAGATGCTGCAGAATATGGGGCATTAAATAATTCTGCATTAGTCTTAAATACTCCTTTTTGCATCTTAAAATCTGCTGTTAAAAAAGAAGATATTGAGAAAGTAAATTATTTTAATGAAAAAGAGTTAGCTTCAATTTATAACCCTGTCATTTCTTTAAAATCAAGCGAACCAACTATTAAAAAGAATGTAGTCATTTTAATTTTGGAAAGTTTCGGTAATGAAAACATTGGACGAGGACAAACTCCTTTCTTAGATTCTCTAATAACAAAATCATACTACTTTAAGAATGGGTTTGCAAACGGAAAAGTTTCAATTGATGCCGTTCCATCCATTCTTTCAAGTATTCCTAGTTTAATGAATAACTCTTTTATAACATCTAGTTACTCTTTAAATAAAATAAATGGTCTTCCTAAAATTTTCAAGAAAGAAGGCTATACTACTTCATTCTTTCATGGTGCCTTTAATGGTAGTCAGAACTTTGACCAATATGCTCAAGTAGCAGGATTTGACCAGTATTTTGGAAAAGACCAATATACAGGAGAAGAATCTTTTGATGGTAAATGGGGGATTTTTGATGAAGATTTTCTACAATTTTACGCTGCTAAATTAACTTCGTTTAAACAACCTTTCTTTAGTTCGTTATTTACTATTTCTTCTCATAGCCCATATACTATTCCAGAAAAATATAAAGGAAAATTCCCTAAGGGAACTACTGAAATTCAAGAAAGCATAGCATACACTGATTTTGCATTACGAAGATTTTTTGATACAGCAAAAAAACAAGGATGGTACAAAAACACACTATTTGTTATTTCTTCTGACCATACTTCGTCTGGAGGAGATAAAGATATTGACAAGACTAATATTGGAAAATTCCACATTCCGATTTTGTTTTTCGATCCATCAAATCCTGAATTAACAGGTGTTAACGAGAAAAACTTTCAGCAAATTGATATCATGCCTAGTATTCTAGATTACTTAAATATAAAAACTGACATGGTTAGTTTTGGTAAAAGTTATAAATCTAAAGAAAACTATGTGGTTTATTACCTCCAAGGAACATATCATTACATCAAAGATGATTATTATCTTGCTTTTGCAAATAATAAAACAATTGGATTATATAACTGGAAAAATGACCCTTTATTAAAAAACAATTTGATGCTAAAAGATAAAGCTAAAGTTGAAGAGTCTGAAAAATTCTTAAAAGCATACATACAATCTTTCAATGAAAGAGTAGTCAATAATAAATTAGCGATTTAATAATACGAAAAAGGAAAGAGATTTTAAAATCTCTTTCCTTTTTTTGTTTAATTATAATTCTGCACAGTCTGATTTAGATAACCACATCAATATTTATACATCTAGAATCAGGAAATAAAGTCAATAACTATCAACCTATATACACAAGAAAAGGGTCTAACCTTAATTAAAAAGTTAAACCCCATTTATTTTAAAAACTTAAGGCTTTTAATTGCCCAGCTTACATCCTATCTACCAAAAAAACGACTAAAAAAACCTCTTTCCTCCTCTTCCTCAACATGAGTCTCCGTTTGTTGATTTGCAGACTGTACTTTTTCATGCTCGTACATTAATTCTTTAATATACTCAACATAAGTTCGTTTTTTCTCTTCTAAAAATCCAATCAAATATTTCTCACTAAATTCCATTCCACTAGCAGATTCTATTTGAAGCAACTTTTTGTACAAAGGTTCAATATGCATCGCGATTACTTCTTGTGGCACAGAACGTCTGCGTCCAAAATAATTTGCTATTGCTCCATTTGAATCTTTTGCAATTTCAAAATCGGTAACAACCCAATAATATCTTCCAGATTTAGCTAGATTTTTAACAACAGCATGAAAGTTATTTCCCTTTTTAAGATTTTCCCATAATACTTTAAATATCACTCGTGGCATATCAGGATGTCTTATGATACTGTGTGGTTGCCCCATTAATTCATAATCTTCATATCCGCAAACATCAACAAAAATTTCATTGGCGTATTCGATAATTCCAAATGGGTTTGTTTTACTCATGATAACTTGGGTTTTATCCCAAGAAACTTCTTTATCAATTGGTGTAGGTCTGTGAAACGACTCGTTTTCTTGATTCATTGTTAATATACTAATTAAATTATTGAATTCAAACAATTTAAAATCACCTTATGTTGTTGTTAAATTGTCTTACAAAAGTAATTTTATAAGAAAAGTTAAAAATTGATATTTATCAGGGAATAAGATAAAAAATATTTTATGTAGGAAAAATTATTTAAAATAAAAAGACTTAATCCTATA
>NZ_NCWQ01000105.1:0-12192 GCF_002156885.1 Flavobacterium sp. AJR
GAGATTGATGATAAAGATTTGACAAAAGGAGTAAAAAAAATAAAAGTTACAGGAAAAATAACGGCAGATGGTACTGCTGAATTGCGAGAAGAATTAGAAATTGAACATGTTTAAAAATAATTTAAAATGGCTACAAGAACATATCAAATTTCAGGTGCTAAAGGTTTTAAAGGAGGAAAATTACAGGTTAATGCTTTGAAACAATATATTTTAGTTGCTGGGATAGATTATCATACGGGAAATTCGTTTATCAAGTATTGTAATGATTACAAATCAAAAGTTATAGCTAATAATAAAGCTAAAGATGATTTAACCTTTATTATTATAGATTTAAAAGGTACGATTGAGATTATTGAAAATGGAAAATCGGTTTCAATAAAAAATTTTGATAAAATATCTAAAAGCAATTATCCTGCAGCTAAAGGACATGCTTTTGATGCTTTGGGGAAATCAAATTATATTACTAAGAAAAGTATTTATGAATTAGTTGATGAAATTGGTTTAAATAAGTCAACTACATTACAAGAGTTAAATATTTTTTCTCATGCCTATCCTGGTGGTCCAATCTTAGGGAATTCATCACAAAGTGATGCAATTGACCTTGACATGAGAATAAGTGATATAAAAAATAAGATTTTTGATTTTGCAAATTTTAAAAAGGCTTTTACAAATGATGGGATGGTTAAAATTTGGGGATGTCAAAGTCATCCTCCTTTTAATTATTTAATAAAAAAAATAATGCAAAATCCTAAGTATAAAAAAGACGGAACAACTGCCGATACACAGGAGTTTATAGTTAATGATATTGCTGTTCCTAATCATGAGGTATTGTCTAAATATATTGAAGCTAAAAATTATACTAAATTATCTAATGGTACAATCAAATTAACTCTATCTCAGGTAAAGAAAATATTCTCAACAAGTTATTGTACTAATTATGCGGCTTGGTTAGCTTATAGCGTTGATGTTAAAGTTCAGTATTCATTACCTGCAACCTATGCGTCTTTTGGTTCTCCAGAATTATTTAGAATATCTGATGATACAAAAATGAATGTTCCTTTTTTCGAGAAATATTTAGGAATATCTATAGGCGAATTAGATTATGGAATTTATGATAAACCTACTATAACTAAATTTTTAACCCCTTAATTTATGTTCGTTATGAAGAAAATGAAACTTATATTAAGTACTCTTTTATTTTTATTAGTATATCAAAACGTATTTTGCCAACAGTTTAATAATAGTAATATTTTATTATTCCAAAAAACGGATAGTGTTGTTGTATCCAATATATTTTATCGAGATAAAGAATTTAATGCGCCTTTAGCTATAAATATTATACCCGCTAAAAAAGACAGTATTACAGGAGAATTAACGCTACCGTATAATGACTTTAAAGAAGAAAAAGATACAGTTTTTGTACAATCAAAAAAAAGATTGACAAAGAGTCAGATTACTACATTAAATAATTTTTTGCAAAATAAAAAATCATTTAGTAAGAGTGGCGTTGCATTGTTAGGTCATTATGATATTGAAATTAGTTATTATCAAAAAGGGATTGTATCTCAATTTGTAAGGATGTCATCAATAACAAATAAAATAACCCTTTATAGGGAAGGATGCAAAAGAGTTACTGATAACAATAAGCAAGAAGTAGATCCATGTTTATTTTATGGTAATGCGAGTAAGAGTTTTAAAAAATATATTTTGCAATTAGCGGCAAAATAAAAGTATTAGTAAAATAAAAAATACGTTCCAAAAAATAAGTAAATGAGACAAGAACGAATAAAAGATAGAGTATTAAAAAGAGCAGCGAGATCATGGGGTTTTTCGGATGTAGAGATGGAAACATCATTTGATCCTGTTGTATCAATGATGCTAAATGCATTATCGTATGAACTTGAAAAAGTAGCTCATGAACTTGAAGATTCTAAAACTCGTGTGGTTGAAAGAGTTCTTGAAATTATGTTTCCAGAAGTTAGCGCCGGAGCCAAACCATCTAGAGCAATCATGCATGCTTTACCTATAGATAACAACATGAAAGTTTCTTTGCTAAACCAAATGTCGGTAAGCAGGAGAATTCATAATATTTATAATCCGTTAGCACCGATCACTAAAGAGATAACGCTTTCGCCAACATTAGAGGTGAAATTAGCTTCTTGTGAGGTTAAGTACATTGCCTACGAAAGAAATCTATACGAAGTTTCAAATCTATTTTACAAAGACTCAGTCCGCGATTATAAAAACTCACTACCTTCAGGAATAGTGTTTTTAGGAATAGAATTAAATAATACTAGCGTAGAAGAACTAGAGGATTTAATGTTGTTTATAGATATTAAAAACACCCACCAAAAAGAAATGTTCCATTATTATTTAAAGCAAATGAAATGCTTTCATGATGATGAGGAAATTAAGATAGAGGAGGGATATAATGTTCCTGTAAACAATCTAGATATCGAAAGTATCATAAACAGAAATTATACTCATCTTAGCGAGTTGATGCAAGAAGTAAATGAATTTTACTTTGATAATTTTTATACGCTAAAAGGAGCATTGAAACATAAGAACATAAGAGATTATGGCTCAGAATATAGATGTTTTGATGAGGTAACAAACAATAATGATAATTCTGTTATTTGGATTAAAATGGTTTTTCCAGAGTCATTAATTCCTCAAATAATAGACAATGTATCTTTTACAGCAAATTGCTTTCCTGTAATTAATAAAAGACGACATATCATAAATAAAACACTTGGTGGTTTCTTGTCTTATGTATCCTTAGATACTGGTAATAATATATATCTTGATGTAGATACTGTAGTAGATCCATTTGATAACCATTATGAAATAAAAGAGTTTAAAGACGGAGTTATCGAAGAAGGAAATGCTGTATTACGTACAGGAGGAGTTTCTAGATTTGATTCCAGAACAGCTTCAGAATTACTTCAGAATGTATTAGACTTATTAAAAGACGAGAGTTCATCGTTTTCGGGTTTAGGGAAAGATTTTATGAATAGTTCATTGGTCGAAATTAATCAACTATTGGCTTCGGTAGAACAACAGGCGAAAGAAAGTAGCTTTTCTAAAAATAATGATCCGTATTTAATGATTAAACCTAAAATTGATGAATCAGTAGGGAAATCATTTATAATAAGTTATTGGTCGACATGTGCCGAAGAAGGAAATGATATTAAAGCAGGTACAGTCTTAGAGTCTAAAGAAGATTTGTTTTTTGTGAGTAAAGAAGCGGTATTAGTTACTAATACGGTTGGCGGAATGAATAAACAGAATAACAAAGACCGTATTCTGGCTTATCGTAATGCATTATTAACACGAGGACGAATTGTAACTTTTGCAGATATAAAAGCATTTGCTTTTAACCATTTTAAAAGTTGCATTACCGATGTTAAAATAGAAAAAGGAACGCGAAAAGAAATCTCTGTAAAAGCAGGTTTCAGCCGAACAGTAGATATTTATCTAAAAATTAATGCAGCCGAAAAAGAACATTTATCGGTAACCGAATGGGATTATTTGTGTGAGAGTTTCATGAAGAATTTAAAAAACAGATCATCAAATGTATTCCCGTATCGATTATTTATCGAGGATTAATTTTAGGAAACAAATAAATACAAAAAAAGCGCTAAGATATCTTAGCGCTTTTTTTGTTATAAATTAAATCAGTTATGATTTCGATCTCTTTCTCATCTTCATATTAATAAACTCAACTGCCAATGAGAATGATATAGCAAAGTACAAGTAACCTTTTGGTACGGCCCCGATATGTTCTCCTATTAAAGAAGCATTAGATAAGTGCATACTTTCAGTAATAAGCATAAACCCAATTAAGATTAAAAAAGCAAGTCCTAAAATCTGAATAGAAGGGTTTGCATTTACAAAATTTCCAACAGGAACTGCAAACAACATCATAACTGCTACCGAAATAACAACGGCAGTAATCATAATTGTTAAAGCGCCAGTAACACCATTTGTCATTCCTACAGCAGTTAAAATAGAATCTACAGAGAAGATTAAATCGATTAGTAAAATTTGTACAATTACATTCGAGAAGGACTGTTTTGCAACATCTTTTAATGTTTTTTCTTCATCGCCTTTATGGTCAACTTTTTCGCTTATTTCTTTGGTGCTTTTATAAATCAAGAATAATCCACCACCTAATAAAATCAAGGCTTGTCCAGTAAAATCGGCATTTAGCCAGCCCCATTTAATACTAAAAACTGTTGCTTTCATAGCAATTAAGTACGAAATACCCATTAGCAAAGCAATACGCATGAACATGGCTAAAAACAAACCAATTCTAGTTGCTTTTTTACGACTTTCAGGAGGTAATTTTCCTGTTACTATAGATATGAAAATAATATTGTCAATTCCTAAAATAATTTCAAGAAAAGTCAGTGTTAATAAGGCAACCCAAGCGTCAGGGTTTAAGAATACTTCCATTTAAAAAGGTGTTAATTAAGGGGTATTAGTATAAAAAATGTAATTTAATCTACTCGAACAACTTTTCCGCGTTGTTTTTGGGTAGAACCAACCATTCCGAACTCAAAAGTATATGAATCTTTGGTTGTACTCAAAATTTTCATTCCGATAGCTTTCTCTTCGGCTTTGTTCTTTGGGTGTTTCTTTTCCAAAACGTATTCGCAATCGCTTACCCAACGAATTGTTGCAGTATCGGTTTTACCTTCAAAAGTTTCGATTTCGATATCATCTTTTCTTTCAAAAATAGTTGTCTTTTTTACTCCATCAACTTCGTATTCAAATTTGAATTTTCCAGTTTTAAAATCCTTGCAATTGTGTTCTGTATTATAACAAGACGCAACAATAAGTAATAAAGGGAGTAATAGTAATTTTTTCATAATAAGTAATTTGTTTATTTAGGAGCTAATCCTGCTTTTCATTTCAATCTTTTATGTCGAACCCCGACATAAAAGGATTTCCATTGCAATCAGGGCTAGTTTGCAATTGGTTCACAAGAACCATTAGTGTTATATTGATTTATTAAGTTTTAAATTTTCTGGATATAAAACTCTTTTAATTTTTTAGATTCTTTAACTTCTTCTCTAATTTCTTCTTTAGATTCGCTTTTTGCTGCTTTTGGCCAGATATGAAAACCACCTTTTGTCATCGCTTTGGCTTGTTGGAAAATTTCTGGTGAAATATCAGCAAAAAAACTCAAATCTTCAGGATTATCCCAAACGCCCCAAATACCATTTTCGTCAATATCTCCGTTATAATTGATGATATGCGTAGGGTAAGTTTTGACCATTTTTAGCTTAAAATGCTCCAGATTATAAGAACCATTCCATCTAAAGGAATTTACATCGTCAGTTCCAGAGCCGGAGATAATAGAATTTGCAAAATTTAATTCAATAGACATTTTATGTTGTGCCGGTGAATTAGAATAACAATAAAATCCTTCCCATTCTCCACTAGGCAAAAAATGATGTGTCTCATTTTTGTTGTCTTTCATATTTATAATTCTGAAATAAATATAATAATAGATTGTATGCTTTCGACTCCGCGTAGTTTTAGAAATATTGTTATTTTAATCTCTTTAACTCATCATCGGTAAAGTTCTTAATTTCTTTTTCTTTAGCAAACTTTCCTGCATTGTAATTTTTAGATTCTTTTCTTGGAATCGATAGGCTTTCCCAGCTGCTGTTTTTTAATTGTTTGGCATAAAATACAATTTGACCAACATGATAAGGATAATGTGCTAATTGTCTGTTGATAGCTTCAATAACCGTATGACCTTCATTTCGAATATAAATAATGTCTGAAAGTTGATTGGCTTGTAAATTATTTATGGCATCAAAAAGGCATTTCCAACCCTTTTCCCAAGCAGTCATTATTTCTTCTTTAGATTGGAAATCATTTTCGAATTCTTCATCGCGATTGCGCCATTCTTTTTCGCCATCGGTTGTAAGGAAATCTGTCCAACGCGAAAGCATATTGCCCGAAAGATGCTTTACAATCGTTGCTATACTATTTGTATCTTCATTTGTTGTAACAAGAAGTTGCTCTGGCTCGAGTTGTGCGATTGCTTTTTCGCCTAGTGTTTTATAATATAAAAACTGTTTTTTTACACTTTCTAAATACGTTTCGGATGCATTCATAATTATACAATTTTAATGTCATATTTATCTAAAAGTCCCAAAATTCCCTCGGTCGAGAATTGAGCTTTTTTCATGGGATTAAATTCTGGATCAATTTTAAAATTATAAGCTGTTTTAAAATTAACACCTGCCAATTGAGTTTCGTTAAAAATTGCTCCTTCCAGATTACAGTTATCAAAAACAGAACTGGTTAAATTGGTTCCTATAAAAGTAGTTTCTTTCATAGAACAATTTACAAATTTAGTTTTTGGCATTTTTTTATTAGAAAACAAGGCATAGTCCAAAACCGATTCTTCAAAATATACCTGAAACAGAAAATCTTCGCATTCATTAAACGCAATTCCTAGCAATTTACAGTTCTTAAACGTTACATTTTTTAAACTTGTACCTTTTAGGCTGGTCATAGATAAATTGCAATCGATAAATTCGCAATCTAAAAAGGTATTGTAAGCAAAATTACTATTAGAGAAATCACAATTTTTAAATACACAATCCTCAAATTCGCGGTTGTTTATTTTTTTATCAATGTAGATAACCTTATCGAATGTTTTTTGAATATGAATTAAGCTATCCATTGGAGTTTTTGAGTTTTGTTTAAATATTAGTCGTTAAAGAGCCCTCTCATGATTGTTTTTAAACCATAAAAGATTAAAAACATTCCCGCTAAACAGGCAATTATGCCAATAGCCAGAACTAAGTAATGCCAAACGTTTTGTTTGTTCATAAACGCATTGTAAATTACTGCAGGGCCAATAAATAATAGGGGCAAAGAACCCGATAAGTATTTAATTCCTTTTCCTATTAACTCTTTATTTGTTCCCATTTTTTTTATTCTTAAAAGTTTAAGGTTTGAAGTTTATAGTTACGAGAACTAAAAAACTTCTATTTGTTGTTGCATGACAGATAGTATATCCTTGCAATATTTTTATTGAGACTAGTACCAGTAACTGTGACTGAATTACTGTGACTGAAAATTATCTACAGCATTTCTTACACTTCCATATTTGTGTAATAAATCAGATGCTTGCTCGTATGTAACAGGAATTTCTCCCATAATCATTTTTACTCCACGATCAATTAATTTGCTGTTGCTTAATTGCATATCCACCATTTTGTTGCCTTTTACTTTTCCGAGTTTTATCATGGTTGCTGTCGAAATCATGTTAAGAACTAATTTTTGAGCAGTTCCAGCTTTCATTCGGGAGCTTCCTGTAACAAATTCTGGACCTACAACTACTTCTATAGGATATTGGGCTGTTTGTGAAAGCGGACTTTCGGCATTACAGGTTATGCAACCTGTGATTATGTTGTTTTTATTGCAAACCTCTAAACCACCAATTACATAAGGTGTTGTTCCCGAAGCAGCAATTCCTATCACAACATCATTTTCGGAGATATTATGCGCTTGCAAATCTATCCAGGCTTGTTTGGGATTATCTTCGGCATTTTCTACCGCTTGACGAATGGCTTTATCTCCTCCGGCAATGATTCCGTTTACTAAAAATGCTGGAACGCCAAAAGTAGGAGGACATTCGGATGCATCTAAGATTCCTAAACGACCAGATGTTCCTGCACCTATATAAAATAAGCGTCCACCAAGTTTTAGTTTGGCTACGATTTGATCTACCAAAGCTTCTATTTGTGGAATTGCTTTTTCTACGGCATATGGAACTGTTTTGTCTTCCTGATTTATATTAATCATTAAGTCATGAACACTCATATTTTCCAGATGTTCATATTTTGAGGACTGTTCTGTAGTTTTTGTGAAGGTCATTTTTCGTATAATATCTTGTCCAAAATTAATCTTTTTTCTCGCGATTTCGAAATTTAGAACGTAAGAATTAAAAGATAAAAAAAACTTTTTCTCTTTTAATTTTTATGCAACGATTGCTTTCTGAAATCTCATTAAAAGAACTAAAATATTATATTTGTTAAATAATCAAAAAAATAAATGAATATAGATAGCTTTTTGGGTGTTATGGGCTGGATGTCAGTTTTTGTTTCATTATTGCTGGCATTCTTTTTACTCACTGTGAAAACCCAAAATAAATCAGCAAACCGACTGTTTGTGGCATACTTACTGCTTTTTGCAATTGATAATTCTGGAATTTTTATTAATGAAGCTTTCGTTAAAGACCATCTTAATTTAGAATTTTTTAGATGGGCTAGTTGTGCTTTGATACTTCCTGCTTTTTATCTGTATATAATATCAGTTTGCTTCACTGATTTTCGATTAAAAACCAAGCATGTAATTCATGCCATTCCATTTATAATCATAAATGCTGTTTTCATACTCAGGATTTACTTTTTAAATGATGTAGATAAAATGCAGTTTTATAATCATCGTAGTGAAATGCCCGAATTTTACGGTTTCCAGTTAATGTTAGGTATGCAAATCGTATTGTATAGTATTGGTGTATTTTGGGTTTTAAAAAAGTATAGAGAAATATATCAGGAAAATTATACCAATCCTAAAACTTCTATTTTTAAATGGTTATTTCAAATATCAATTGTACTCTTTGTTTTGTATTATTTATCAATAGCTAAGAATTTTATAAGATATACCGATTTTAATTTACTGTGGATTTGGGCAAATGTAGTAATGCAATTTTTGGCTTTAGTAGTAACCTGCTGGTTTGTCTTAAAGGCTTTAAATTATCCCGAACTTTTTAGAGGAATTGATTCTAAATTGCAATTGGCAAGAGACATTATTCCTGAGGAAAATGAAAATACGATCGAAATAAAAGAGAATAAAAACGAAGTGATTACGGCTCAAATTTCGACATTGAAACAATATATGACTGAAAAAGAACCTTTTCTTCATCCGTCGCTCACGATTCAGGAACTCTCCAATCAAATCGATATTCCGGTTCGGGATTTATCGGTTTTGATTAATCATCATATGGATCAGCATTTTTTTGATTTTGTAAACGAATATCGCATCCAAAAAGCTATGAGTATTTTAAAAAATCCTTTAAAAAGTGATTTAACAGTTTTAGAAATTCTATACGAAGTAGGTTTTAACTCAAAATCTTCGTTTAATACTTCTTTTAAAAAATATACTAATCTTACACCTACGGCTTACCGAAACGCTTCGTAATTAGCGGTTTGTAAAAAGTCGTACTTCATGCTTAATAAAGTCGAACTGATTTCCTAAAAAGAAATTGGTTCGACTTTTTTTGTCGGTCGCATATGGGAAATTTCTAAGGCAACTTTGCTTCAAATTAATCAAACAAGTTAAAACTAGAAATTATGAAAAAAGTATGCCTCTTTATTTTTATGCTATTGCCTCTCTTTTGTTTAGCACAAACATCCTTTAAATTAAATGGAAAAATTGCTGATGAAAAAACAGCAGTAGTCTGGACAGATGTTGTAATCTTAAATCAAGACGGAAAAATTATAAATGGAGTAACCACAAAAGAAGATGGTAGTTTTGAATTGATTTTGAATAAAGGATCTTATAAAGTAAAAATTAGTTCACAAGGATATTCGGAATTTGATAAAGAAATTATGATTGAAAAAGATACCAATTTGGGTTTGATTATCTTAAAGGAAAATGTAACAAATTTGGGAGAAGTTGTCATTCAATCCAGAAAAAATACGATTGAGCAAAAAACAGATCGTTTGGTTTATAATCTTGAAAATAATGTAACAAACGTTGCTGGCGATGCTTTGAGTGCTATAAATACTGCACCAGGAGTTGCGGTGCAGAATGATGTTATTAATATATTAGGAAAGGGAGTTTCTCGTGTGATGATTGACGGAAGAATGATTGAATTAACGGGCGAAGAATTAAATGATTTCTTGAAATCTATCTCGGCAAGTGATATTAAGAATATCGAAATTATAAGTAATCCTTCATCAAAATATGAGGCGGAAGGTACTGGGGGATTGATTAATATTGTTATGAAAAAAGGGGCTCGTGATTCTTGGAAAAACACAACTACAGCATCTTATGATCAAAATAAATACGGAATTTATACTTTAAGGAATAATTTCTTTTATAATAAAAATAAGTTTAGGTTTTCGGCTAGTGTTAATGGAAAAACTGGCTATAAAAATATTAATGAAACTCTGGATATGTATTTCGTAGAAGGGCCTACGAAAATGGATGTGATAACAAAATTAAATGAGGAAAATGTATCTGGAAAGTTAGCTTTAGATTATGATTTTTCAGAAAAAACGACAATTGGTTTTCAATTTTTAAAAGATAAAAGCAATCCGGATTTTGACTCGGATATTAGAATTAATAAATACAATTCTCAAAATGTATTGGATAGTTATATAATCAATGAGAGCTTTTTAGACAGGAAATCCGGCAATCAAACTTATAATTTACATTTGATTACAAAACTGGATTCTCTCAACCGAAAATTGTCATTTGATGTAGATTACTTTGATTATAATTCAAAATTTGATAGAGATTTTATAGCAAACAATTATTCATCAGATGGAACCTTTATCGATGTAGATCAATCAGGACGTAATCTTTCAAATCAGGATATTGATAATTTAAGTTTTAAGGCTGATATGGAACATCCGCTTCAAGCGTTAAATTTATCTTATGGGGCGAAAGTAAGTTTTACAAAAAGTAATAGTGATGTTATTTTCTTTAATACGATTACTGGAACTCCAGAATTAGATATAAACCAAACAAACCAATTTAAATACACCGAAAATAATCAGGCAGTTTATATTAGTGCAGATAAAAAAATCAATGAAAAATGGAATTTTCAAGCAGGATTGCGATTAGAAAATACGCAAACAAATGGTTTTTCGGAAAACCTGAATCAGGAAACGATAAACAATTATCTTAAGTTATTTCCAACGTTTTATGCTTCTTATAATAAAAATGAAAATAACAGTTTTAGTTTAAACTATGGAAGAAGAATCCGTAGGCCGAGTTTTTCTTTATTGAATCCGTTTCGAGTTTATATTAGTAGTAATAGTTATTCTGAAGGAAATCCGTTTTTGAAACCTTCTTTTAGTGACAATTTTGAATTTTCTCATTCGTATAAAAAAATATTGCGAACTAGTGTTTTCTTAAATGCGATTACAGATGGCTATGGCGTAATATTTACTGCAAACTCTGAAACATTGACTCAAGTTGTATCGAGAGAGAATTATTTTAAAGGCATTAATTATGGAGTTGGAGAAACGTATTCGGCTAGTTTTACAGATTGGTGGCAGAGCGAGAACTCTTTGTATTTTTTAGGATCAAAAATTAAATTTACTAAAGATATCAATGCAACACCAGCAAATAGTCTTGAAGTTGATTTTTCGACAAATAATACATTTTCATTGAGCAAAGCGACTAAATTGCAAATAGATTTTAGCTATACTACACCTTACAAAAGCGGTTTATATGAAACTGGGTATACGTCTAGTCTGAATATTGGTTTTAAACAAGATTTGTTAAACAAAACAATGCAGATTGCCTTTTTGGTAAATGATATTTTTAATACATCTTATCTAAAAGATGATGTTTCGATTGTAAATGGCGTAAAACAAGTTTATAGCCAAAATGAAAGCAACCGATTTGCTCGTTTATCTGTAGTTTATAATTTCGGGAACAAAAAAATTAATGTTAATCAACGTGATTTTGGAAATGAAGATGAGAAGAAGAGAGCTAATTAGATAATTTGTCAATTAGAAAATTAGATAATTACAGTAGAGTGTTCTAACATGTTTTAATCCAGTGGTTTCGGGTAATGTTATTAAATTAAGGGAAAATCTATAATAGTGTATTGAATAAATTTATCGCAAAGGCGTGAATTTTTTATAAACATCAATTATCCACACTGTTTGTCATCCTATGTTTGTAATAAAAAAGGATTTCTGTTTTTAGTACATTTATGTTTAGATTTTCAACAGAAGAAAGGGAAAGATAAAAACTAAAAATTGTCATTTGTCATAATAGACTGTTCGAAATGGTAGTTCCTTTCCCTCTCTGCTTTTGAGCTTGGACAGTTCATTAGGCCTGGAGCCTGTATTTAGGATTGATAAGTCAATAGCAGATTTCTTCCGTTTACTTTTTACTTAAAAACAAAGTTATGAC
>NZ_NCWQ01000106.1:0-11692 GCF_002156885.1 Flavobacterium sp. AJR
ACGTAATAAAAACAAAGTGAATGAAATTTTAGTAAATCCCTATTTTAGTGATTTTGTAGTTCCATTAATATCTGTTTTGCTTACAATGGGTATTAAAATAGTAAGTAGAAAAGATAATTATATGACCCCTCAAAGAGAGGATTTTGCAGTTGGGTTCGATCTTCTCGTAACCTCATTAATTTTAATTACCGTTTTTGCATCGCGTGCAGCTTATATAGTTTCAAAAAATGATGGAAGTAATATTGCTGAACTTAAAAATAAACTAGATCTTTTGCCATGGATAATTGTTTCTTTTGTGTTTGGTTTATGGTCATTGTCAACTATAGTTAGAATTAAAGGTTGGGACTTGACAAGTAGTTCTAATCCTGTTTTACATAAATTTTGGGGAGTGGGACTACCAACACTTATAGGTATTGTTGCGTTACTGTTAACTGTTAAATATTTTAAATAATGAAAGACAGCAATTTATTCAAATTATCTATATTAACATTAATATTATCAATTAGTGGAATCGTTATAGTGTTAGATAAATCCGATTTTAAAATAGATTTTGATGAAATATCTTTAAGCCTGTTGGGGTCAATATTTGGAACTTTACTAGCATTTTTCTTTAGTAATGTTTTAAGAAATAAAAAATCTAAAAGAGTATTAATCACTTATACGAACTCTGATTCTAAAGAAGCTCAATTAATCAAAAAATTCTTAATTGAAAATAAAATAACTACTAATACATTTGATGAATATCTAACTGTTGGGGAACCAATAATAACTGATATTAAGTCGATAATTAAAAAATCAGATATAATTTTAATTTTAATTTCAAGAGACATATATAAGTCAAAATATTATAAGGCCATAATTTCTTTAGCTATTAAAGAAAGAAAAAAGATATTACCAATTTTACTTGACGAATCAAAACTTCCTAATAATTTGGGAAATTATGTATATTTAGATATACGTGATAAAGAAGAGTATGAATTAAAAGAATTATACGAAAAAATTATTTCATTATAAGGTTAGTAAAATATAACGAGCTTGTAATTAGGGTTGTTCTTATGAAATAATATGCGTAAATTATAATAAGATATAGTATCAAAAATCTTTAAATCATTATAAAACTAAAATAGAGATAATGCCAAAAATATTAATTACAGGTAACGGATTTGATTTAAATATTGGTTTGCCAACATCATATAATGATTTTATTAAAATATTGAGGTTTATTGAAGAAAACGACGATTATAGTTTTGAATCAGTTTTTTCAAATAGTAGTAACTATTCTCAAATTCTGGAAAACTTTAAACCTTTTGTAATTGATAGTGCAATCACTGATAACTTAAAAATAACACTAGAACACAATTTATGGTTTCAATTTTTTAAGGAAGAATTTGAAATTGAAACTTGGATAGATTTCGAAACTAAAATCGAATATGTTTTAAAAATCTTATTTTCGTCGATTAACTATCTTATGGATAACATTTTTTCTGAAGGACCAATACTTAATGTAAATATTCCTTATAGAAAAACTCTGTTTAATAACAACATTGAAATAATTGAAGTTTTAAAAAGGTTTAAGATAATTGATTTTAATGGTACTCGTATTAATCTAAATGCCGATTTTCTAATTAATAAATATGGTCATTTTATTGATATGGATTTAGATAAGATTGCAAAAACTCTTTACCAACAATTAATCGAATTTAAAGTCATATTCAATTATTATTTCGAAGTATTCGTTTTTCCTTTGTATCAGAATTTGAATGTACTAATAGATAAAACCCAATTTAATAATATAGATAAGCATTATACCTTCAATTACACGCCAACTTTCGAGAAAATTTATGGAAAAGGAGATATTACAAATTTCCTGCATGGTAAAATTAATTCAAAAGAAAATCAAATTGTATTAGGGATTAACGAAACTCCATTAGATGAAAATATTGATCAGAAATTCTTCCTTCCTTTTACAAAGTATTTCCAAAAACTTAACAATAATACAGATTATATATTCATCAAAGAATATGAAAGAAAAAAACAAGAAAACTATCTATTCTTTTTTTGGGGACATTCTTTAGATAAATCCGATGAAGATTATATAAATGAAGTTTTTGATTTTATCAATAGTTTAAAATCAGTAACAAAAAAAATTATTGTAATCTATCATAATGAAACATCTAAATCTCGCTTATTAATTAATCTACTTAATATAAGAGGTAAAAGTGATATTCTAGAGCTGATGCGAAGTGAAATTTTAATTTTTGCTGATATTAATGGAGAAGTACTAAAAAATGAATTAGAGAGGGACATACAAATGACGGATTACTCCCTTGTTTCCTTTAGGTGATAATAATTACCCACAAAGTCATATTCCTAGCCCTGATAGAAGGGAAAATCCTTTTTTATTGTTTTTCTCAATAAAAAAGATTGGAATGATAGCAGGAAATAGCTCCTAAAGAATCTTTAGAAGTTAAATTGTTTTTGATTGTCGAGCTGCTTGCGGGGCTTCTCCCGAAGTTTTGGGACGTTCAGCCTGACAAGTTTGTGGTTGTTTTGTGTGTAAACTTGTATGTAAATAATTTTTGTTTCTACCCAATCTTGTCACCCTGACGCAGGAAGGGTCTCCACAAGAAACTAACACAAAGCTTTTCTTGATTGTCGAGTTACTAGCGGAGATTGCTTCGCCAGTTCGCTATCGCTTGTGTCTTCGTTCCTCAGAAAGACAAGTTTGCGGTTATTTTATGTGTAAACTGTGAGTTTATGAAAAGCGAACACAAATTATTTCCTGATTATCGAGCTACTAGCGAAGATTTCTCATTCTTCGAAATGACAAACTGGACGAAAAAACAAACCTTTTTTCACTCCGCATCTAAATAAGGATCTAAGGCTTCGGCTAATTTGTTGAGCCAATAAAAATTATCTTCAATGTTTTTTATTTCGGATGCTGCCGTTTCGCATCCTCTCATTAAGCATAAAGCAAGCAGATGATTTACTTGGCGTATTGTTTTTGCCATGTCTTCGGGTTCCATAACTTCATTGAAAAAATCTTTTAGCCTGATTTCAACTTCTTTTGTAAAACCTTCTGTAGTCATTGTCTTATTTTTTTGTCAAATGTAATAAATTTTCACACATATATGTGTGTAAAAAAAGAAATAAATCTTATGACTTTTGGAATATGAATATTTCAGAAGAAACTTTTATTACAAAACTTGGCATTCACATTAGGGAACTTCGTGAAAAGAAAGGTCTGTCACAGCAAGAATTAGCTGATTATTGCAATATTCCACAAAATCAAATAGGCAGAATAGAAAGAGCCGAAATAAATACTACTGTAAAAACTCTCGTAAAAATTGCGAATGCTTTAGATATTGAGCCTAAAGAATTATTTGATTTCTCTATAAAATAGGGTAGGAGTTTGTGTAAAACAAAGAAAGCGACGATAATTAATTAGAGAAACTATAACGCATAAAAAAAGACCTCAATTGAGGTCTTTTTTATTTTTAGATATATTGGTTTTATGCTTCTTTTGGTTCTGGAAACATAACCGATAATATTACAGATATTACTAAAACACCTGCAATAACTATTAACGAATACATTGATTCGATGTGGTAGAATGGTGAAATAATCATTTTTACTCCAATAAAAGCAAGGATTATCGCTAAACCATATTGTAATTTGCTAAACAAATGGATGAAATTATCAAGTAAGAAGAATAATGCTCTTAGTCCTAATATTGCAAAAATGTTTGATGTATAAAGAATAAACGGATCATTAGAGATTGCAAAAATCGCAGGAATTGAATCTACTGCAAAAAGTAAATCTGTAAATTCTATTACGGCTACAACTACTAAAAGTGGTGTTGCTAGTTTTTTTCCGTTTTCGTATGTAAAGAATTTATCTCCATCATACTTATCGCTTACGCTAAAGAATTTTCTAATTAATCTTGCTCCTCTGGTATTGTTGTAATCTTCGTCTTCGTCCTCATTTCCAGATGACCATGATTTTATTCCTGCATAAACTAGGAATAATCCAAAGGCTGTCATGATAAGGTTAATGTCGTATTTGAATCCTTCGACACCAACTAGGCTTAAAAGCTTGTTTAAATAGGTTAATTCGATTAAAAAAGCTCCAGAGAATATAAATATAGCTCTAAGGACTAATGCTCCTATAATACCCCAAAACAGGACTTTGTGTTTGTTGGTATTTGGTACATCAAAAAACTTGAATACCAGGATAAACACAAATAGGTTATCTACAGAAAGTGCTTTCTCGATCCAATACGCCGATTGAAATTCGTAAAATTTAGCTGAACCTGCATAATAGTATACTAAACCACTAAAACCCATTGCTAAACTGATCCATACTAATGACCATGAAATAGCTTCTTTATTGGTTACGACATGACTTTTTTTGTTGAAAATACCTAAATCTAGTAATAGCATTATAACTACTGCGATTGCAAATATTGCTATTAATCCAGGATGTTCTGAGAAAATGGGATGTTCGTTCATTATTGTTTATTAAGTTGAAATTTATTATTTATTTAGATTTATTTGTTTCTTTATTTATAAATATGATTGAAGTATTCTTTGGGCTGTTTGTCCTAAGAAACTATCTTCGGTTGGGTCACCAATGGCGCTAAATCTCCATTCGTTATCGCGTTTATATAATTTCCCCATGATGATAGAACGTTTGTTTATGTATTGTCTATCTGCAGAAACGTTATAGGACGCAAATTCCGAAATTACTTTTGTTGGTGTTCCCTCATACATTCTTATTTTGGCATATGGTATTTGCGAAAAGTCTTCTTTTCCGGCATTATTCAAAAAGAAAAATATCTGAGTAACTTTTGCGTCAATTTTCGACAAATCTACGGTTATGATTTCATTATCCAAACCATCATCGCCACCTTTATCACCCGCAAGATCATCGCCAGTATGTTTTAATGCTCCATCGTTGCTTAATAATTTACCTTTGGATAAACCAAATTGCTGTAAAGCCTCAAGACGGTATAATGGAGAATATAAATGATCATAAAGTTTATTTTGATCATCTATTAATATGCAGCTTAAATCAAGGTCAACATCTGTTACGTTTTTTGATAAACCTAAGAATCCTTTGGTTTCTATCGCTCCCCAGTTTACACCAACACAAAAGCTGGTTAATGATTCTCCGCTTGATTTTCTTAAATCAATTTTTTGTCCTTTGGTTAAATTAATTGCCATGTGCTTTTAATTGTATTTGTTTATATAATCCTGAAGACCACCTTTCATCCCGATTCCTACGGCTTCAAATTTCCACTCTTCGTTTCTTTTGTAAATTCTTCCAAATTCTACGGCAGTTTCTATAGAGAAATCTTCGTCTAATTCGTATTTAACTAATTCTACATTCGATTGATCTAAAATTCTGATAAACGAATTACGTATTTGTCCAAAATTTTGTCTTCTTGTATCTGCGTGATGTATCGTAACTACAAATGAGATTTCGTTAACCTCAGGAGCTATTTTAGATAAATCTACTTGTATTTTTTCATCGTCTCCGTCGCCAGCACCAGTTAAATTATCTCCAGTATGAATTACTGCCTGATCTGGTGATTTAAGATTATTGTAATAAACAAAATGATTGTCGCTTGGAATTTTTCCATTTGCTCCAATTAAAAATATTGATGCATCTAAGTCAAAACTTTCTCCAGTGTTGCTAGAATTACTATCCCATCCTAATCCTACTGTAAACTTTGGAGCGTCGATGCTTTGTCTTTGTCCTTTTTCTAAATTAATTGCCATTCTATGTTCTTAATTAATATTAATATTTAACATTGTTTTTAAAATATTGGTCTGTTCATCTACATTTTGTAACTCATCAAGAAAATCTACAGATGAAATTTTGTCCAGATACTCTTTTAATACTTCTTGAACTGTATCTGGTAGTATTGTTTTTATTGTACTAAGCTCTAATTTTAAATCAGCATTTTTAGCTGTTAACTCCATTACGATTTGCTCTTTTGAAGAGCTGTTTTTTGAGAAATCAATTCCTTTTGCTCTTTCGTGGTCTAGAAAATAGAACGATTTGTCTTTTGCAATAAAAATAAATTTGTCGTTAGAATCTCTAAATTCATAAGCTTCGACTACTTCATTATTGTAAACGAGACCGCATATGAATTTAATTTTAAATTTAAGAATGTTTAATCTTCCTAAAAGTTTTCTTTCGAACTTAACAAACGAGTTTTCGTACAAACTATTGCTGGCTTGTGTGAGCTGCTCGTATTGTTCGGTATTTATTTCTCGATAATATTCGGATTGAACACTATCTGAAAAAATCGTAATCTCATTCCAGTTAAAAAAATCTTCTTTTTCTGTTGCAAATAATTGATAGAGCTGTTCAATTTTTTTAGACATATTTAGAGCATGCACTTGTGTTTGCTTAGCAAATTTGGCTTCTCCGATTTCGACTTTTAATTTAGAAACAATGTCATCATTAATATATATTTCATCAGTAATTAAAAGATACTGTTGCTCTTTTGATTTCTTGATTTTTTGAAACAAATCAATAAGACTATTTGTAAACTGAATGTGAAATAATTCTAATTTATTAATGTCTAATGTTCGGTTGTTTTGAAAAAGAGAGTGGATTATTTTTGTTTTGATCAAGGTATTAACAAGGTCCTTGTGATTAAAGAAATTGGCTAACAATTCTAAAATCACAAGTCTTCTGTTACTATCTTTTATTATTTGAACGAACCGTTCCTCTTCCTCTTGCATTTAATTGATTTCTTATTTTCAATTAGCTTATAACACCCTTTTTTAATTCAGTTTCAAGACTTTGTAAACCAGCGTCAAGTTGTCTTCTGGTTTCTGTACCTTGTTCGTGAATTTGTTTTACTTCTGTCAACGTGTCTATTAAAGATTTTGTTGTCATTTTCAATGTCTCTAAAGAAACAATTGTATTTTCATTTTCTCTGGCAACTTCTATGCTGTTTTGTTTTAGCATTTCGGCATTCTTTTGTAAAATGGTATTTGTTGTCTCAGATACTTTACGCTGAATCTCGATATTCTGTTTTTGTCTTTGTAAAGCAACGGCTAATGTAAGCTGGTTTTTCCAGACTGGCATTGTTGTCGTTAAGATAGATTGCGCTTTTTCGGCAATAGAGGTGTTGTTGTTTTGAACCACACGTATTTGCGCAAGAGATTGCAACATAATAAAACGAACAATTTTCATGTCGGCTAAACGCTTATCCAGACGATTGATGAAATTTCTTTTGTCAGAAATCTGATAATCTTGATATTGTGCTGTATTAGCTTCCATTACTGCAAGTTCTTCGTTTAGTTCTTTAAAACGAATTTGTCCTGCAATAACGTGTTTTTCCATTTCTTTGATAAGTCCAACATTACCATCAAACATAGTTTGAAGAGCACTATTGTCTTTTACCGAATTGATCATTCCAGCTTTTACTTTATTACTGATTTTGTCAATGTTTACAGTAATTTTATCGTATTGCTGAAATAATTTTTTTACATCAGTAACTAATTTATTAAGAACTGGAATTTTTGAAAGAAATCTTTTAAACGGACCTTGATCTAATTGATCAATATCTACATAATTTAATTCTGTCAATAAATCGTTTATCAAAGTACCTACTTCACCAGAGTTATATGTTCTAACGTTGGTTAAGAAAGTATCACTTTGTTTGGCGATAGAGTTTTGAATTTCGGCACCATAATTCAAGATAGAATTGGCGTCGTTTTCATTTAACTGATTTGAAATCGATTTGTAACTATTTACTTCAGCTTCGGTAATTGTAGCCAAGTTTACATTTCCATCTTTGTCAATTAACGCAAGATTTTCCTGTGTAACTAATTGATTATCTATCATCTTATTTTATAAATGATTTTGTTGAATAGTAAGAATTGTTTCTTCTAGTTTTTTGTCTTTTGTTGGAGCTCCAATCGCACTAAATTTCCACTCATCGTTTCTTTTGTAAAAAACACCAAGAACCATAGATACATTACCAGAGAAAGAAGCATCGTTTGCAACGTCGTAACGAGCAAATTCCTGGCTAACTTTTGTTGGTGTTCCTTCGTAGATACGGATAGATGCAAATGGAATATCTTTAAAATCCTGACCTCTAAAACTGTTGATGAAAAATGCAACGTGATTTGCAGAAGGAGATAATCTAGAAAAATCCAGAGTAATAACTTCATTATCTAATCCGTCATCACCATTAATATCTCCAGTTAAATCATCACCACTATGTTTGATAGCTTGGTCGTTTGATTGTAATTTTCTGAAATTAACTGAGTCAATATGATTTTTTTTGTCATCGTAAACTGCGCAACTTGCATCTAGATCAACAGGTTCTTTCTTTGTTCCGAAAAGTCCCTTTTTTTCGATTGCACCCCAATTTACTCCTACACAAATGTTTTGTAATTTTGTACCGTTACTTTTTTCAAGATTGATACGTTGTCCTTTTTCTAAATTAATTGCCATAATCTTAGTTATATTTATTTAAGTAATCTTCTAATCCGCCTTTCATTCCTGCGCCAATAGCTTCAAATTTCCATTGTCCGTCTTTATTGTATATTCTTCCAAATTCAACAGCTGTTTCTATAGAGAAGTCCTCTTCTAATTCGTATTTCAGCAATTCGGTATTATTGCTATCATCTACAATTCGGATGAAAGAATTACGAACTTGTCCAAAATTTTGTTTTCTTGTTATAGCATCGTGAATCGTAACTACAATGCAAACTTCTTTTACAGAAGCATCAATTTTAGTTAAGTCTATTTTTATTTGCTCATCATCTCCATCTCCATCTCCAGTTAGGTTATCTCCTGTATGTATTACAGCCTCGTCTGGTGATTTTAAATTGTTATAAAAGATAAAATGTGAGTCAGAAATTATTTTTTTGTTCTCACCCAATATAAACACAGAAGCATCAAGATCAAATCCAGATCCTGTTGAACTGTTGTTTGTATCCCATCCTAAACCAATTGTGAATTTTGGGGCATTTATGTTTTCTCTTTGCCCTTTTTGTAAATTGATAGCCATAGTTTAATCTATTTTTATTACGTTAATATTGTTCTTGTATTCTATAATCTGATGATAATTATTACTTATCGCAAGATGAAATAAATCGTTGCTTTTTTCAGTAGATATATTATTTACTAAATAGGCAAACTCATCTTCACTGAGACTTAATATAAACTTCACTATACGAGTGTTGTACTGAAAATGATCGCTGTTTATAATATTCGCGATATCCTCGACATTCTTAACCGAATAATAATTATAATGGTTCTCTATGTTTGGATGTATCTCTTTGTTTATTAATTCAGCAAAATACACAAATATAAAATCTCCATTTACATTATATTGATTTAGTATTTTATTCACCGTATGTTCATGACTTCCAGTTATCTTAATGTCATCTACGAAAATACAAAGTTTTCCATCAATAAAGTTTCTGTCGATATAATAAGTATCATTTGATATTAATTTTACTCTTTCTTCAAAATCTAAATTTCCATAATCGGTAACGTAGGTTTGATTTCTGAATATTTTAGATTCAATAGATGCTTTCTTGTTGTTTTTAAATAGGAAACTGTTCAGTTGTTTCTTAAAATAATAACATAAAAAGTTAGAAGCAGTAGGAATCGATAAAAATGGACTTGGCAGAATGACAATTTCCTGATTTGATAAAATTAAATCATGATATTGATCTACAAAGCCATCAAACAATTCTTTTGCAAATTTCTCTGCATAAAATTTATCTCCAAACTTAAATCGACTGTATTCTTTTTCCTGAAACGGACAATTATCTTTCTCAAGAATTTTATGTAAACTATAGTTTCTATTCACTTTTATAATTTTAATAGATGTGCATCAAATCCAAAATTAATGGCTCCGTTGTAATCGGCGATAATATTGTCTCCTATATGCAGTATTTCTTTTTTGGTTATCGGTTTAATTTCATTTGCTTGGTTAAATACCAATTGAAAAATTTCGTTATTAGGTTTTGAAAGTCCCACTTCATCTGAGTAAATCTGAAATTTAAAGTAAGATTCTAATTCATAATGAGAAAGTATCTTTCTTAATGTATTTCCTTTAATGAATGCTGTATTACTTAATAAGTTAATGGTTTTATCTTGTTGAGTAATCTCTTTAAAAAGTTGCGGGATATTAGCATAAAGAAGTTCAGGTTTGTATTTTAAAAATAACAACTCTGTCTCGTTATAAAATGATTTTAATTTAGTGGTGTCGATATCATTTATATTGACATTTAGCGCACTAAGAATTAGGTAATATATCTCGTAAGTATCAATATTTAACCCGGTTCTTTCATTTATATTATTGCATAAAACATCGTAATAGCGCACAACATCATTAACCTTCTCGATTGTAGCATCTACATCGAAAAAATCTTTGAATAATAAATTTCTTTTGCTTTTAAATTCGGGATTTGATTTTATTAGGGTTAGCCATAAATCAAAAGAAAGGTGACTGTGATTTTCGTAATTTATTTTCAAGCTTGTGATTTTAATTAAAACAAATTTATTTTAATGTTTCAAACAACTTCAATCGAGTTTCTTTGAATAGTAAAACAGTTTGTTTTTTGTAATTATTAATGAAATGAATGTATCTGTTTAGGTTTAGAAATTATTTAATGATTTCGCCAGAATAATATTTTTCTAAAAAGTAACCTAAATCGGCTCTGTATCCTATTCCCGAAGCTTCAAACCTCCATTGTTCATTTCTTTTATAAAGCCTTCCAAATTCTATTCCTGTTTCTATCGAAAAGTCTTCGTCTAACTCATATTTTGCAATTTCTTCACGAGTCGAATTGTCAACGATTCTTATGTATGAGTTTCTAACTTGACCGAAGTTTTGTTTTCTTCTCTCGTAATCCTCAATTGTAACCACAAATAAAATTTCTTTTACCCTTGGGTCGACTTTTGTCAAGTCAATTTTTATAGCTTCATCATCATCGCCATCACTACTTTTTCCGTCGGGATCATCTCCTGAATGTTCTAGAGATCCGTCGGGAGATTTGAGATTGTTGTAGAAAACAAAATAATCTTCATCTAAAAGTTTTCTTTCAGAATTAATCATAATTGCTGAAGCGTCTAGATCAAAATTGCTTCCTGTGCCTTCATTTGGATCCCAACCTAAACCAATTGTTATATTTAATAAGCCAATATTTATTTTTTGCCCTTTCTGTAAGTTAATTGCCATAGTGTGGTATAAAGTGAAACCTATTTTAAAGGGTTAAAATTAAAATTTAATTTTGCATAAAACTATTTAAATATGCTAAAAACAGGTTTTTATTTCTATTATTTTGGTAAGTTATTTACAGCCTAGGGCTATTTTAGATAAAATCTCAGATTTAGTAAGCTTATCCTTAATGCTAAAAAAAAATCTTCCTCTTGTTTTGTTTTGAAAAACTTAAATCCTGTAAAACTTAATTTTGGTTAGTTTGTTCTAATTGAATGTTTTGGCTTTTTTAGGTTTGTTTTAAATTCTGATTTTTTAAATGCGTACTATTTTTGAAACTTTATGACATTTAGAAATTAATTAAAGAAATAGGTTTTTCTTAAACTGATCTCCAGAATAAGATATAAATGCATTGATGAATCTGGAAAAACGGAGTAGTATTTTTCGTCTAAATTTAGACTTCAGCCTGTTTTGTTGTAATTAATT
>NZ_NCWQ01000107.1:0-11679 GCF_002156885.1 Flavobacterium sp. AJR
TAGTCATTTTTTTACAATAAGTTAATTGAAATTGATGCGATTTCTTAGCTACCTTTTCTCATATTTGTATTATTTTTGAGAAAATAATTACATTATTTAAAATATAGGATGAAGAACTACAAAAACGCATTGTTTTATATAGGGGTAACCGGAGGTTTTACAGCTTTAATTTACTGGATCATTACTAAAGGTAAATACTTAGAGGCAAATAAAACAATAGAAGTTGTAGGTACAGGAAAAGGTTCTTGGCAAGATTTTATTTCTTCGATGCAATCTAATTTTCAAGACCCACTAGCCATATTATTAGCCCAAATTATAACAATTATTTTTGTCGCCCGTTTTTTTGGGTGGATTTTCAAACGTATTGGGCAACCATCTGTAATAGGCGAAATTATTGCTGGTATTGCTCTTGGACCATCCTTATTAGGCTTGTATTTTCCTGAATTTGCAATGGCCTTATTTCCTGTCGAATCCTTAGGGAACTTAAAATTTTTAAGTCAGATTGGTTTAATACTTTTCATGTTTGTCATTGGAATGGAACTCGACTTAAACGCATTAAAAAACAAGGCAAATGAAGCCGTTGTAATAAGTCACGCCAGTATCGTAATTCCTTTTGCATTAGGTATTGGGCTCGCTTATTTTGTTTACAACCAATTTGCTCCCGAAGGTGTAAAATTCCTATCCTTTAGTTTATTTATGGGAATAGCCATGAGTATTACAGCTTTTCCTGTTTTAGCAAGAATCGTTCAGGAACGAGGTATTCATAAAACCAAATTAGGTACAATTGTTATCACTTGTGCTGCTGCCGATGATATTACTGCCTGGTGTTTACTTGCTGTAGTAATTGCTATTGTAAAAGCTGGAAGTTTTGTTAGCTCGATATACATCATTTTTCTAGCTGTTATTTATGTTCTGGCAATGTTATATATTGTAAAACCATTCTTAAAAAGAATTGGTGATTTATACGGAGCAAAATCGAATATAGACAAACCTGTCGTGGCAATTTTTGTACTTACTCTTATTGTTTCTTCATACGCAACCGAAGTTATTGGTATTCATGCCCTTTTTGGCGCATTTATGACTGGAGCAATCATGCCTGATGTTCCTAAATTCCGAACCATGTTTATCGAGAAAGTCGAAGATGTATCGGTAATTTTATTACTACCTCTTTTCTTTGTTTTTACTGGTTTAAAAACCGAAATCGGACTTATAAATGATCCTTATTTATGGACAGTAACCGGAATGATTATTTTAGTAGCTGTTGTTGGGAAATTTTTCGGAAGCGCACTTGCAGCTAAATTCGTAGGACAAAGCTGGAAAGATAGCTTAACCATTGGAGCCCTAATGAATACAAGGGGATTAATGGAATTGGTCGTGTTAAATATAGGATTAGAACTCAAAGTGCTAACTCCCGAAGTATTTACAATGATGGTTATTATGGCATTGGTAACTACATTTATGACGGGACCCGCACTAGATTTAATCGATTTTGTGTTTAAAACCAAAGAAGTCCCAGTTCTCGAAGAACCATCAATTAGCAATAAATACCGAATCTTGATTTCGTTTGGAAATAACGAAAGAGGAAAATCTCTTTTGAGATTGGCACATAGCATGGTCAAGAAACAGCAAGATAACTCTCAAGTTACAGCAATGCACTTATCTTTAAGCGACGAGATGCATGCTTTTAATATTGAGGATAAAGAGAAAGATAGTTTCATCCCGCTTGTCGAAGAATCAAAAATTCTTAAACAGGAAATCACCACTATTTTTAAAGCAACTATAGACATTGAAAGTGACATTGCCGACATTGCCAATCAAGGTAATTATGACTTGTTATTGGTTGGTTTAGGACAATCTATTTTTGAAGGAACATTGTTAGGGAAAGTAATTGGTTTTACAACCCGAATCATTAACCCAGATAGACTTATAGACAAATTTATTGGGAAAGAAGGATTGTTCCAGAATTCTCCTTTTGACGAAAGAACCCGATTGATTGTTTCGAAAACTAAAATGCCTCTAGGAATCTTAATCGACAAAGAATTACAAAATGTAAATCAAGTGTTTATACCAATTTTTAGTGTCGAAGATACGTTCTTGATAGATTATGCTCAGAAGCTAATTTTCAATAACAATTCACACATCATGATTCTGGATGTAAACGGAAACATAGAGTCTAATTTTGTAATTAAGAGTGCTATTAGTACCTTAGAGCAAAAATTCCCTAAAAACATATCAATGATGAGCGACCGCATCATCAAAAAGGAATTTCTAGACAAACAAGATCTAATGATTATTAGTCTTGAAAGCTGGAAAGCATTAGTCGACTCCAGAAGCACTTGGTTAAGTAACGTGCCTTCTGTATTAATTATTAAACCCTAAAAAATGAATTGGATTTTACTTATAATAGCTGGGCTATTCGAAGTAGGTTTTGCCTCTTGTCTTGGCAAAGCCAAAGAAACATCCGGAATGGTATCTACCTACTGGATGATTGGATTTTTTGTATGCCTTACCATAAGTATGGTTTTATTATTTAAAGCAACTCAGGTTTTACCTATAGGAACGGCTTATGCTGTCTGGACAGGAATTGGAGCTGTGGGAACTGTTTTGGTTGGGATTTTTATCTTTAAAGAACCAGCTACATTTTGGAGAATATTTTTCTTATCAACATTAATAGCTTCGATTATTGGGTTAAAATTTGTTTCTAGCCATTAATAACATGCAAACAAGCAATACTATAACTAATTCTCTACTAGCAATAATTCTTTTGCTAGTAGTTTTAATTGGTTATATCGTTTATCAGTTAATTCAATCCAGAAAAGCAAAAGAGATAGCCGAAAAGAATTTTTATTTACTTGAGATGAAAGTAAATGATTTGCAATTGGAAACACTGGAATCTAAACTGAATCCGCATCTTTTCAAGAACATTCTTAATTCGATTCAATCACATGCGTATCAAACATATTTTGCTCTGGATAAACTAGCAAATGTGTTAGATTATATTCTTTACGAAAGCAAAAAAAAGCTTGTAACACCAAAAGAAGAAATCGAGTTTGCACTGAATCTTATCGAAATCAATAAAATAAAAATTAGCCCACTTTTTGAATTAAAAGTAAAAACTATTATTGGCGAAGACGAAAAATTGTACGACCAACCTTTACTCGCACCTTTAATTTCTATCGATTTAATCGAAAACGCATTTAAACACGCCGACATACAAAATGCCGATGCTTTTATTTCAGTAATATTCGAATTTAAGGATAACCATTTCTCTCTGACGGTTTCTAATAAAATATCAGATAAAAAAGTATTAAAGAAAGAACGAAGCGGTATTGGAAACACTACATTGGAACAACGATTAAAAATTATCTATAAAAATCAATTCAAACTTGATAAATTTGTAGAGAACGATATTTACATTGCTCATTTAAAAATTAATCTACTTGAATACAAAACTCAAATGCTTACTACTGGATGATGAGTTACCTGGTTTAACTTATCTAAAGATGCTTTGTGAGCAAATTCCAGCATTAGAGATTGTAAAAACGTTTAATAATCCCGAAAAATTACTAGCCGAAATTCCTAATCTCGATTTCGATTTATTAATCTCGGATATCGAAATGCCAGGAATTGACGGATTGAGTCTTGCCAGTTTATTAGAAAATAAATTAATTATTTTTTGTACCGCTTACAAAGATTATGCTGCCGAAGCTTTTAATATTGATGCTGTAGATTATATTACAAAGCCCGTAAAAATAGAACGTTTGCAAAAAGCAATTTCTAAAGCGCTTGAGCAATTCAATAAACCTGAGGCTACAAAAAAATTCATGCACTTAAATACCGACAAAGGCAAAACCTTGTTGTATTTTAACCAAATTCAATACATAAAAACAGCCACAACAGATAGTCGGGACAAAACAGTGCTACTTACAGATGGTAGTTTGCTTACCTTAAAAAACATTAATTTTGATACCCTTTTAAAGCAATTACCTGATGCCCATTTTTGTCGGGTTAATAAAAAGGAAATCATAGCTATGAACGCCATACAATTCTTTAATCACAACGAAATTGTACTGCTTCATCAAAGAAAAAATGGGGAGAATATTACTCTTTCTTTAAGCGAAACGTACCGATCTGACTTTTTACTTAAAGTAAAAATATAAGTTATTACAAAGTTTTTCCGTCTTATTACATCTAACAGGAATTAGCTCTAGATTTTCTTTTTTCCTTAAAAGTCACTTCTCATATTTGCACAATAAATCAAAATGACGTGATATGAAAAACATCAAAAACTCATTATTTTATCTAATAATTATTGGCGGATTTTCGACTTTAATCTATTTGGTAATCTCAAAAGGAAAAGCATTAGAAATAGGAAGAGATATCGTTGTAAAAAAAACAGAAAGTAGCCATTGGAATGACTTCATTTCGGCAATGATCGAAAATCTACAACATCCGCTTGCTATTTTACTTGCCCAGATTATTACAATTATTTTGGTAGCACGTTTCTTTGGGTGGGTTTTTAGAAAAATTGGTCAACCATCAGTAATTGGAGAAATGGTTGCTGGTATTGTCTTAGGACCATCCCTTATCGGAATGTATTTTCCTGAATTTTCAGCCACTTTATTCCCAAAAGAATCCTTAGGAAACCTACAATTTTTAAGTCAGATTGGTTTAATACTTTTCATGTTCGTAATTGGTATGGAACTAGATTTAAAAGTACTTAAAAACAAAGCACATGAATCTGTTGTAATTAGTCATGCAAGTATTGTAATTCCATTTGCTTTAGGACTAACATTGGCTTATTTCATTTATCATACTTTTGCCCCAGTAGGAGTTGAATTTTCTTCTTTCGGTCTCTTTATGGGTATTGCCATGAGTATTACGGCATTTCCCGTTTTAGCTCGAATTGTTCAGGAACGAGGCTTGCAAAAAACCAAACTTGGTACCATTGCCATAACTTGTGCTGCTGCCGATGATATTACTGCCTGGTGTATTCTTGCCGTAGTAATTGCTATTGTAAAAGCAGGCTCATTTACTAGTTCATTATATGTAATAGGATTAGCAATTTTGTATGTAATTGTGATGCTAAAAATAGTTCGACCGTTTTTAAAACGTGTAGGTGATTTAAATTCAACTCGTGAAAGTTTAAACAAACCAGTAGTTGCCATTTTCTTTTTAACGCTTTTATTTTCTTCTTACGCTTCAGAGCTAATAGGAATCCATGCTTTATTTGGTGCATTTTTAGCAGGAGCAATCATGCCAGAAAACAATAAATTCCGTAATATTTTCATCGAAAAAGTAGAAGATGTATCTGTAATACTTTTACTTCCTTTATTCTTTGTTTTCACAGGATTACGTACTCAAATAGGATTATTAAATGATCCTTATTTATGGAAGGTTACAGGAGTAATTATTGCTGTGGCTGTAGTCGGTAAATTCTTCGGAAGTGCTCTTGCAGCTAAATTTGTGGGACAAAACTGGAAAGATAGTTTAGCCATCGGCGCCTTAATGAATACTCGCGGTTTAATGGAGCTAGTGGTCCTAAACATAGGATATGATTTAGGTGTTTTATCTACCGAAATCTTTACCATGATGGTAATTATGGCATTGGTTACTACATTTATGACTGGACCAGCTTTAGACTTTATCAATTTTATCTTTAAAGATAAAAAAACGACTATTCCAGAAGAAATAGGAAACAAAAGCAAATACAAAATTTTATTTTCATTTGATACTCCCGAAAAAGGAAAAACATTATTGCGTATTGCAAATAGCCTGACTAAAAAACAACCTGATAATACTATTGTAACAGCAATGCATTTATCGTTGAGCTCTGAGTTACACTCGTTTGAAGTAAAAGATTATGAAAGAGAAATGCTTTTGCCAGTTATTTCAGAATCTGAAGTTTTAAACCAAAACATGATTAGTCTTTTTAAAGTATCTAATGATATTGACGCTGATATAACCGAAACGGCAAACCAAGGCGAATACGATTTATTATTGGTTAGTTTAGGACAATCTATTTTCGACGGAACGTTGCTAGGTAAAATCCTTGGTTTCACAACCAGAATCGTAAATCCAGACCGTTTAATCGATAAATTCACAGGAAAGGAAGGATTGTTTGAAAATTCACCTTTTGATGAAAGAACAAGGCACGTTATCGCTAAAAGCAAAATGCCTGTCGGAATTTTTATCGACAAAGAATTAGAAGAAATAAATCAGGTTTTCATGCCTATTTTTAGCAAAGAAGATGCATTCCTTATCGAATATGCTAAAAAATTAATTAACAACAATGGTTCCCAAATTACGATTCTGGATGCGAGCGGAGAATTAAAAAGCACCCGGGATATGCAGGAATCTATTCGATCTATTGAACAAATTGCCCCAAATCATATCATGTTAATGTCTGATAGAACTATTAAAAAAGAGTTTTTAGAGAATCAAGATTTAATGATTATTAGTTTAGACAGCTGGAAAAAACTAATCGAATCTCAAAGCACATGGCTTAATAATACGCCATCGGTTTTAATTCTTAAACCTTAATAGTTTAAAAATCCCATTCGTAATGAATGGGATTTTTTTATTTAGATACCTAAATTAAGTACAAAACTCAATTTAACGGCGATATTATCTTCAAATCTAGGTAACTGATTTGGTCCGTAGCGATAGAATCCACTTAATCCCAAACCATTAAATATCTGATTAATTTCTATACCCGATTCAAAAAATCCTTTATTTAACGTCTTGTAGTCAATCCCAACATGTTGTTCTGGATTTTTCATATTTCCCCACGCCATACGCGAGACTAACACTAATGACGGTCTTACTTTCTTGATAATTTTAAATCGGTTAAAACCATGCTTTACCTGAAAAATAGCATATTCGCTGGAGAAAAATTCATTAAAAAACATCGTTTCAAAACTGTTTCTACCTGCAAACGTTATTCTCTGAATCATTGTTTCTTTGGTAATATTATTCGGAGAGGTATTGTATAAGTGTGTAATTGGTACATCGCCCATTGCATATCCTGCTTGCAAGAGCAAACTTGTTTTTTGCCCATTCAGATATTTTTTCTCGTATTCGGTTTTAAAATCTATTTTAGAGAAATTAAAATCGTTTTCCATCACTTTAGGCAATGATTGAGTGTATTGTATGGTAAACTTCGGAAATCTTTTTTCAGTTTCAATTCGCCCGTTTGGGGTTTGCATATAATCACTAAACGGATTCCAAGCCAATGATAACATTGCCGTTGTCATAACATAGTTAGTATACAATCTTCCGTTTAAATTGTAAGCATAGTCAAACTTGGGCTCGATAAAAGAACGCGAAAGCTCAAAAATACTTTCTGTCTTCGGGACAATTCGAGTACCCACATAACTAGCCCAACTAACATAATTATAAAAAGTACTAATGTTTATGGGTCTTGGATCATAGAGTTTAAATACTCTTTTATCTACTGCAAAAACGGTACTTGCAATCTCTCTTACATCATTAGTATATGATGCTCCTACCCATGTATTCGAAAATCTTTCGACTCTTGTAGATAAATCCAGGTTGTATTTAAAGTTACCGTCTTTTGTCCCGTAACCAGTATATCCACCAATCTTATATTTTTTTGAAAACTGCTCATTGGTAACACCTCCTAAACCAAATCGGAATCCTTCGTAATTATTATAACTAAATAGTTTTCTTAAGTCTAAATCGACAACACTTAACGGCAAGTAGCCATTAATAATTTTTCGCCCAAACCTAATTTTGCTTTCAACTCTTTTCTTTAACGAAATACTATCTAATAGCATGTACGTTTTCTGGGAACGAATATCTAAACTATCTTTTCGATATTTATTCCAAAAACTCTCTGGCTTTTTTATAGCATCGTCTGTAATCTCAATATAGATAGATGGATTTTTTATTTCTATTGGTCTATTATAATGAACATCAAAATTGTTGCTTTCGGACATTAGATATGTATAATCCGAAGCTCCTTTTTTTCTATGAATATCTTCTTCTTGTTCTGCATCTCCGTCAAACTGAATTGTTCCTCCAAGAATCTTAATATCATCGTCATTTTTTCCTTTTACGATTTTGAACGTTGTATTCTTTGGAAACCAAATTTTCTCCTCTGGAATATAATCAAACTCATGTATTCCGCTAATGTCGAGTACACCTTTTATACGCATTACCGCTTTTGCAATAGCATAACTATCCTGATCGATATATAGAACTCCTTCCAAGCCTAATTCAGACTTCTTCATTCGGTTTTTAAAGTAAACCATATAAGTTTGCCTGCCTTTTATCATAACCGTATCCAGCAACTTATAACTGTAGTCTTTTAAGGCATCTTTGGCAATTGGGCTGTTATACTTGGTTTCGAAAAGTTCGTAATTAGAATCGTATATAGAAATCGATTGTAGATTAAATGCTATAATTTCATAAATAGGCTGCTTGAAACCTGCCATTTTTGTTCCCAGAATGGTTTCTTTTAGCTTCTTGTTTCCAAACTGATATTGAGATACTTTTTCGGTTTGAAACAAATGCTGTTTGTTAGAAATCTCTTTGAATTTAAAATTAGCAGAATCTACCTTAATAAATCTTCGACCTATAGCTTCTTGCACAAAAATAGAATCTAATCTTGAGTTTATAGAATCGGGATTTGCCGTTACAATTAATTTGTTATAGGTTTTATACTCAAAACTCGTTAATTTTTTTTGTGGGTTATTTTTGTCTTTACTCGCAATTGTTTTTCTGATGATTTCAAGAGCGGGATTCTCGTTTGAGATAACAACTTCTTTTAAAGCATCTGTGGATTCGGCCAGGCTTATTTTATAAAACTTCTTATTAGGCGAAGTATAAATTGTAATTGATGTATAACCTATATAAGAAACCGAAAAATATTCGATACTAGAAATTGATAAGAGTGTAAATTTTCCATCGACATCTGTAATGGTGTTCATACCATCATCTGTGACGATTGTTGCAAAAGGAAGTGGTTTATTGGTAGCGTTTTCCGTTACAATTCCGTTTATCTGGAATTGCGCTTGTATAGAAAGCGTGAAAAACAATGTCAAGAAACACAATAACTTCATACAGAAAACAATATTATAAATTGGCTAGGATACACAAAAGTAAGAATAAAAAAATCCGTCTCGTATAAAATTAACAAGACGGATTTTTTAATCGTTATAAAAAGATTAAACCTTCATGATTTCAGCTTCTTTGTTAGCTAATAATTCATCAATAAGTTTAATATATTTGTTAGTCAGGTTTTGTACTTCTTCTTCTGCGCTTTTGCAAACATCTTCTGAAGTTCCTTCTTTTTCTAGTTTTTTAATATCTGTGTTGGCATCCTTACGAACGTTTCTCACACCAATCTTAGCATCTTCTGCTTCTGATTTTGCTTGTTTTGCCAAATCTCTACGACGCTCTTCTGTTAGTGGCGGAACACTTATGATAATCACATCTCCATTATTCATAGGATTAAAACCAATGTTGGCTACCATGATTGCTTTTTCAATTGTTTGCAACATATTTTTTTCAAATGGTTGCAAAGTAATTGTTCTTGCATCTGGAACACTAATTTTAGCTACTTGCGAAAGTGGTGTTGCTGAACCATAATAATCTACAAAAACACTTCCTAGCATTGCTGGAGATGCTTTTCCTGCACGAATATTTAGAAATTCTTTTTCTAAATGTGCAATAGAATTTGCCATTGATTCTTTAGTGCTATCTAAGATAAATTCGATTTCTTCAGTCATATTTTTAAGTTTTCAGTTTTCAATCTCAGTTTTCAGTTCAAGTCGACAATTGCGACTGTAAACCGTAACTGAATACTATATATTTACTACAGTTCCAATATTTTCGCCTTCGCAAATTTTCAATAAATTTCCGATTTTGTTCATATCAAAAACCACAATTGGTAATTTATTTTCCTGGCTTAATGTAAAAGCAGTAGTATCCATTACATTTAATCCTTTTTTAAGTACATCTTCAAAAGAGATAAAATCAAATTTTACAGCTGATGCATTTTTCTCTGGATCTGAATCGTAAACACCATCTACACGAGTTCCTTTTAAGATAACATCGGCATTAATTTCTATACCTCTTAAAACTGCTGCTGTATCTGTTGTAAAGTAAGGATTTCCTGTACCTGCACCAAAAATCACAATTCGGTTTTTCTCAAGGTGGCGTACTGCTCTTCTTTTAATATAAGGTTCTGCAATTGATTCTATTTTTAGAGCCGTTTGCAAACGCGTTAACATTCCTTTATTTTCCAAAGCGCCTTGTAATGCCATTCCGTTAATTACAGTAGCAAGCATTCCCATATAATCACCTTGTACTCTATCCATTCCTGAACTTACCCCAGAAACTCCTCTAAAAATGTTTCCTCCTCCAATTACAATGGCAATTTCTACTCCCTTTGCATGAATTTGCTTAATTTCTTCGGCATATTCGTCCAATCTTTTTGGGTCGATTCCGTATTGTAAATCTCCCATTAAAGCTTCTCCACTTAATTTAAGAAGAATTCTTTTGTATTTCATTTCTATGTTGCGTTGGTTTGTGCAAATATAGACATATTCTGATTTTTAAAAATAGTGTTTTAAAAAAATTAATTTATCTTCTCTTTTTTGCATAAAACGTCCATTTTAATAATGTATTTAGGACACAACATGACAAAAATCAGCATCAGTTTATATTAAAGCTGTAAATTTGTATTTCATAAAAAAATAAAATTTATGCAAAAATGTATTTCCAACGCCCTGTCCAATAGCTATTCATATATCGAATACCGAAAACTTGTTTCTGATTTATTAGCCGAAGGAAAATCGACTGGACTAGAACAATCCGAAGATTTAACAAATTATAGCAGCTTAAACGAAACTCGAATGAATCGGCTGGAAAAAACAATAAAAATTACCGAAACAACGATTTCTAAGCTACAAAACGTTCACAAAAATTATATTTGGCTCGTTATTTCTGAAGGTTGGTGTGGAGATGCTGCACAATTATTGCCTATTATTTATAAAATGGCAACAGAATCTAAAAACAAAATCAATCTGAAAATTGTACTTCGTGATGAAAATTCTGAGTTAATGAATCTGTTCTTAACAAATGGAGGAAAAGCAATTCCGAAATTAATTATAATCGATAAAGAAAAACTTGAAGTTCTTGCCGATTGGGGACCTCGTCCACAAGGAGCCGTAGACTTGGTAAACAACTATAAAAAAGAATTTGGGGCTTTTGATGAAACTATCAAGGCCAATTTACAATTATGGTACCTTCATGATAAAGGAGTTTCTACACAGGATGAAATCATGGAAATCATGGAAAAACAGGAAGGATAACTAATTGTATTTTTTGCTACAAATCTTAAACACTTACAAAACACAAACTAAAACACTGAAAACAAGGATTATACATCAAAAAAAATATTTATTTTTAATTTATTTTTTGTAACTTGCTGTTATAGTCCCAATTCTATTATTTACTTTTTTATTTGCTCTTTTTATTGGTGTCTATTTATTGTCTAACAATTAAAAAATTCACTATTATGAAAAAGTTATTTGAAAAGTTCTACGATTTTTTTTCGCGATTCTTGTTTGGAGGGAAAAACATATCTCATTATTAACCTCAAAAAACACAATTTATGGAATAGCGATACTTAAAAAAAAGCACATTATA
>NZ_NCWQ01000108.1:0-11457 GCF_002156885.1 Flavobacterium sp. AJR
GTCAAGCACATTTTTTCTAATAATAAAAAAGCCATTTCTCTTTACAAGAAGAGTATGAAAAAAACAATTAAACTAATTGCAAATCATTTAGAAAGCAGAGATACTCCTTTTACAGGCGCAAGTATTTCTTCGATTAAAGAAAAAATTGATGCAATAGTACTTGAAGAAAAGAATCAGGGAAACAGTTTAGAATATGTTTTAGACGAGCTTAAAGACATTTACCTGAATGATTGTATTCATTTTCATGACCCAAAGTACATAGCTCATTTAAACTGCCCAATTTTGATACCCACACTTGTTGCAGAAGCGTTTATCTCTTCTTTAAACTCGTCAATGGATACCTGGGATCAAAGTACCGGAGGCACTTTTATCGAATTGAAGCTGATAGACTGGACGATTGAAAAATTGGGTTATCCGGAACGAGCAGATGGAATTTTCACAAGCGGAGGAACACAGTCGAATTTGATGGGATTACTTTTAGCGCGAGATCATTTTGTGAAAAAGAATTACAATATGGACCCTAAAATGGACGGGCTTCCTGCGGATGCATCAAAATTTAGAGTTTTATGTTCTGAAGTAAGTCATTTTAGCTTAAAGAAGAATTTAAGTTTATTAGGATTAGGCCAAAATGCAGTTGTTCCTGTGGCAGTTGATACTGATTTTAAAATGAATGTTCTGGCTTTGAAAAAAGTAATTCAGCAACAGAAAGATTTAGGAAATATTCCAATAGCTATTGTGGGTACAGCAGGCACTACAGATTTTGGTTCAATTGATCCCTTAACCCAAATTGCTGCAATAGCAAAAGAGAATAAATTATGGTTTCACGTTGATGCGGCTTATGGCGGGGGATTATTGATCAGTGAGAAACATAACAGTAAATTGGAAGGCATTGGACTTTCAGATTCTGTTACTATAGATTATCACAAAACCTTTTATCAGCCGGTAAGTTCAAGTGGTTTTTTTATGAGAGACAAATCGTATGTTGATTATATAAAATACCATGCAGATTACCTGAACTCAAAAGAGCAGGAAGACGAGGGAATTCCAAACATGGTAAAGAAATCAATACAAACCACCCGCAGATTTGACGCCCTAAAATTATGGTTTACCCTAAGAATAATTGGAACAAAAGGACTAAGCACCTACATGGACAAAGCGATTGATAATGCTCTCTTTACCGCAGATTTCTTAAGAAGAAGAGATGACTTTGAAGTAATTCATAATCCTGAAATAAGCACAATTGTGTTCCGCTATAAACCTTGGAAAACAGATGAAGGATCTTTTTGTAGCTTAAACAGTTACATTCGTAAAGCCATTTTTAATGAAGGAAAAGCCATTATAACGAGTACAAAAGTCTATAATGAAGTATTTCTGAAATTCACACTACTTAACCCTCTGACAACTCAGGCCGATATTGAAGAAATTATAAATTTGATCGTTTTTCACGGTCAGGAATATACATTGATAAATTAATACCCCTTATGGAAAATAAAATATACGACTTTATAGCTGTTGGTGTTGGACCTTTTAATTTGAGCCTGGCTTGTCTTACAGCACCAATTGAAAATCTGGATGGTTTGTTCTTTGATAAAAATGAATCTTTTAACTGGCATCCCGGAATGCTATTGCAGGACACCACTCTTCAGATTCCTTTTTTGGCTGATTTAGTAACACTTGCAGATCCAACTAGCCCGTTTAGTTTTCTGAATTATATAAAAGAACAGGGCAAAATGTACTCGTTCTACATTCGTGAAAACTTTTTATTGCTAAGAAACGAATATAACCAATACTGTCAATGGGCAATTAAGAAACTCCCAAATGTATTTTTTAATACAGAAGTTTCGATGATTGAATATGATGATAATGAGGCTGTTTATATTGTGAGTACAGTTTGCACCAAAACGAGCAAGGCTACTTATTACAAGACTAAAAAGATAATTTTAGGTACGGGAACTGCACCACATATTCCTAAATCCTGTCAAACCCTTAAAGGAAAAGCAATTCACTCGTCTGCCTACGTACAGAATAAAGCAGCATTGCAAAAAGAAAAGTCGATTACCGTTTTGGGAAGTGGGCAAAGTGCTGCCGAAGTTTTTAATGATTTATTGCAGGAAATTGATGTGTACGGATATCAGTTGAACTGGATTACGCGCTCGTCCCGTTTCTTTCCAATGGATTACAGCAAACTTACTTTAGAAATGACCTCTCCTGAATATGTGGATTACTTTTACAGTCTTCCTGCTGAGAAGAGAGATTATTTGTTAAAAGAGCAGAAATTGCTTTACAAAGGAATTAATAAAGATCTGATTGAAACTATTTTTGACACTATTTATGCCAAAAAAGTGATTGGGGAAATTGATGTGAATTTAAGAACAAATTCCGCTTGTGTAAAAGCAGATTTTGACGAAAGTAAACAATCTTTTGAATTGGAATTACATCAGGTCGAACAAGATAAAAAATACCGTCATGTTACCGACGCATTAGTTCTGGCAACAGGTTACGGTTATAAATTGCCCCCTTTCCTCGAAGGAATTACTAACAGAATTCAATGGGACGATAAAGGACGTTTTGCTGCCAATCGAAATTACAGTATTGACAAAAATGGAGGAGAAATTTTTGTTCAGAATGCAGAATTACACACACACGGATTTGTTACGCCCGACTTAGGAATGGTTTGTTACCGAAATTCTTATATTATCAAAGAAATTACGGGTGTTGAGCATTATGCTGTTGAAACAAAAATTGCTTTTCAGGAATTTGGAGTTGCTGTAGCTGAAGTTGTAGAATCAAATGTTTTTGAAGAGATTCTGTAAACACTGCTCCGGTTCAACGGCTAGAAGGTATTCAATAACAAGACCGTAATCGGCTGAGATAATCTTGGTTGTTGTTTTACCATTTTGAGGAAAATACAAGATCAGATTATGTCACACCCATTAAAATAATTAATAAGCTTAACTTGATAAGAGATGATGAATAATAAAATAATTGATTTAGAAGATAAAGCCGTTTCTGATATTGTTTTTGTCAAAACAATTCCTGGTATGGGCGTTTTTGAATTGCGTCCAATAGACTTAGAGACTGATATGCCTTTGCTTCATGACTGGGTGAATCGTGATTATGCGGTTTATTGGGGAATGAATGGATTTTCTTTGCAGGAAGTGTACGATTCATACCGCGAAATTCTAGAGAAAACTGATGTTTATATGGGTGTTTTTAATGGTGACATTTCCTTTTTATTAGAATGTTACAATCCAGAAACAGATAGTATTGGAGATTACTATAAAGTAGAAAAAGGGGATAAGGGGATGCATATTTTAGTAGCGCCCTTAGAGATACCCGTAAACAAATTTACCTGGACTATTTTTACCGTAATACTAGATTTTATTTTTTGTGATGCCAAAAATCAACGTGTTGTTGTTGAACCTGATGCACGCAATCATAAAATTCATGCATTGAACAGAAAAGCCGGATTTGTATTCCAGACAGAAATTGATCTGCCTCATAAAAAAGCGCATCTTGAGTTTTGTACACGCGAGGATTATTATAAGGCTTTGCAATCGGTTTAGATGTAATATTTTGGAGTTATCCGATATAAGTTAAGTACTGTAGCTTTAATCTAAAGTGATTAGGGTGAAAGTCAATGTTTTTTGTTAAATAGAATGATAAGCGGATTCAGAGATGGATTCGCTTATTTTTTGCAGTTAAGAATAAAGCTTTCTATTCGTATTTGTTCCCTGTACAACCTCATAAATATGCTTTTTGTGCATTATTTTAGAAACTTAATAAACAAGGAGTTAAAAATTGTACTTTGTTTTTTATAACCTGATAAATTTAACCTGAATAAAAAAATGCAGAGACCATAGTCAATATGTTCTCTGCATTTTTATTTCCTGGAATGTACTATTTACAATTTTTATAGTAAATCTTGATTCATTGGTTTTATTTTTTTTATCATGAAATAACAGATTAGAACGAATACAATCCACAAAATATAGACCGTAGCTAGAGAGTAGCCATAATTAAGTAATGGACTATCTTTGCCATAAGAAGCAGTCGTTATCACCATTGTTTGTAACGGTTTTCCATTAAAACATAACCAAATCATAGCTGCTAAATGAATAATGAGGGTACTAAACAGATAGGTAAACAAAGGAATCTGTCCTAATGTAAAGAAGAAATTAGCAACTCTGCCTTTCCAGTTTTCTGCATAAGCTAAGAACAAGAAAATCGGACCTAATGTGATCGCCAGATAATCCAGTGAAGCTGGATATTTCGTGAGATTGAAAAAGGACAGTAGGCTGATTAGGTTTGAATTTCCAGCTTTCCATGGGATAGATTCTCCGTAACCATTTAGGCCACGTAATAAGAAAAATAATCCAATAAGAGTAAAACCACTGTACAGCAGTACTTTTTTTCGAATTACTGGCGAACTTTCTGACCTACAAAAGAATCCAAAAAAATGACCCAGTAAAAGAACACCTAACCAGGGGAGTAGTGTATAATTTACGATATATAAACTCTGACCATGAGGTATAAATTTTTGTTGGTGTAACAAATACCAGAAGATAGCATTTATAGAATCTCCTTTCATTTGCAAAGAGTCCAGTAAATGATGAGCTATTATAATAGTTAAAGCGATCGATAAGATCAATTTTCTGTTGAAGTATTGTAACCCCGTCATACAGTACAGGCATAAACCTAATGAACCAATGATAAAGACACCAATCGTACGATAATAGGGATCAAACGTATACAAAAAATTGTTTACGAAAATTTCAATAAGGATCAGTGCACTGCCAAGTTTGAATAACTGCCATACATTTTGGTTTTTGGTTCTCTTACCCATCCAGTGAAATAATTCAATACCAGCTATAAAGAAAACTGCGGGAGCAAAATAATGTGATATAAATCGGGTAAAGAACAAAGTGAAAGTGGTATGATCTAAATCTGCCGGATTGGTGTTCCAGTAATGAAAAAACAGTCGGGTATGATCCAGAATGGCAAAAGTCATTACTATTCCCAATAGTATTCTTTGGGATTTGAAAGCGCGCTGATCGATATGCTCCATCTAATTAAAATTTATAAGTAAAGTTGATCATAAAATTACTTGGCTTTTGTGGACGTGCATAATAACCGTCGCTCACCCAATATTGTTTGTCTAGAATATTATTGGCTTTAATACCAATTCGATACTTTGGACGGTTGTAAAACAGGGTTGCATCAAGAAGATTATAAGAGGAAAGAGTAAACGTATTTGTATTATCAATAAAAGCATCAGAAACATAAGAGTTTCCAATTCCCAGTCCCAGTCCCTGAGCTTTACCATTAACAATAGTGTAACTTGCCCAAAGATTAACCACATTTTTTGGAGTACCAGCGGCTCTTTTGCCCATTACATTTTCGGCTGACTTGGTAAACTCGTTATCATTATATCCATAACTGGCTACATAGTTGAAACCTGAAAAAGGTCTTCCGATAATTTCTATTTCAAGCCCTTTACTTTTTTGCGTTCCGTCTTGGATAACGAAGGTTCCCTGAGTTGTCACATCATTTCTTAAACTGTTTGTTACATCAATCTGATAATAACTTACAGTTGCATTGATTTTGTCTGATAAATCAAGTTTAACACCACCTTCCAGTTGTGCAGCCTCCTGAGGTTTAAAAACAGAAACTTCTCCATTTGGCTGAAGTTTGCTGCCTATGTTTTTAAATCCATTCATATAATTACCGAAAACCGCTACTTTATCTTCAACAATTTGATATACAAGACCAAATTTAGGAGAAAGTGCGGTTTGATTGTAGTCACCTACAGTTGTGCGGGATTTTGTATTTGTTGTGCCATCACCAATATAACGATCTACACGTAAACTAGTCATAACTAAAAGCTGATCTGTTATATTTAGAACATCTGAGGCATAAACACTATAGGTAGATTCTTTTGTCTGGTTTTGTCCCGTGTTTCTTTTTGCTAAAACCGATTCAACGTCCTCTATTCGAATCACTGGTGTTGCGCCTAGATTATCGAGGTTTGCCGGTTCAAATACTTTACCGCCATACCCCAATCCGTCATATCGGGTTGATCTGTAACTGGATAAATAATCAAAACCTACAACAAGTCTGTTTCTGAGGTTCCCGATTTTAAAATCTCCGGTAAAATTTTGCTGGAAGTTTTTTCGCACTGTTTTTTCATCCGTAAATGCTCTTAATACGCGATCAACAGATGATTTATTTTGCCAGATGAAATCAAAAATATAAAGATCATCATAAGTACCACCACCGTAAGCATATCTGGACTGAGAGGTCCATTGGTCAGAAATTTTGTATTCAGCATCAAGCAATACATTGGTAGAAGCCTGTTTACTTACGAGAGAGTTGTCGTTAAGTGATATGCGGTAGTCCAGATTAAGATCTTTAAAACTATTTAGACCCAACGTAGGAGAAGTAATCCATCCGCCCGGAGCAATTCCTTGTACACTTTGAAAATCAGCATTCAGCGTAAATTTCAAGCGGTCAGATACTTGATAAGTAATACTTGGTGCAATAAGTAAAGTAGCAGAGTTACCTTGATCCTGAAAGGTATTTTCGGTCTGACGAGCCACGTTTAAACGAACCAGTAAACCTTCGGCATCCTTAACCGGGGTATTAATGTCTAATGTCATACGGTTTAGGTCCCAACTTCCCATGGTATATCCTATTTCGCCTCCAAAATGATCGTATGGTTTTTTGGTAATGTAATTAACAATTCCTCCAAATGAGGTCATCTGTGCTCCGAAAAGTGTAGAACTTGGACCTTTATAGGTCTCTACACGTTCTACAGCAGCAAGATCTACACCTGTGCGCAGATAAGTTGCCATTCCGTTACGGAAATTTTCACTGGTTTGAAAACCTCTCGAGAAAAAAGAGGGCATTCCAGCCCCCGTTTTTGCAGGTGCAGCTCCCGGAACATTTCTAAAAGATTCTTCGACTGTTAAAGCCATCTGCTCTTTGATTAGTTCTTTGTCAACTACACTATAAACTTGTGAATTTTCAAGGTTTGAAATTGGAAGTCTCGACACATACTCACTTTTCTTTTTTGAAGTAATTTTATATTTGTTTCCTACAATAAAAACCTCATTAAGAATTTCGGCATTAGCAGTAAGGTTAAAATCCAATAAAATTTCTTCTCCTGTTTCTACGGTAACCGTTTTTGTCTGTGGGGCTAATCCCATGATATTGACCGTAAGCGTATTCTTTTTTGATGTAAGTTTATCAAACGTATACCAACCATCCTTGTCTATTTTTACACTGTATTTTCCATTTAGGTTAACAGTGCCGTACAGTACCTTCTTTCCATCTTCTGTCATAACCTGACCTTTGATGACACCCGATTGGGTTTGTTGTGCCTGAGTTTGTAAAGACAATAATAAGAACGCAGCAGTAATAAGCAGCGAGGGTATGTACTTGTTTAATGATGTAAAATAATTCACGAAATTATTATTTATTAATTAATGTAAAATGGTGTTACCGGATTTTTTACAATACCGATATAAGGAAGGTTTTGAAATGGATTGGCACGATTTCTCAACTGTCTGTTATTATTCAGTTGTAATTTGTTTAGAGCATCAGGGCTGAACTCATTAACAAACAGGTCAAATTTTTGGAAAGATTCACTGAATTCAGGATGTGCAGATTGATAATCTAAGATGCACTCTGCTACAAGCTTCCAAAACTCGTCTTCTGGAAAATCAGCATGTTCCACAAGTATTGCAGCTATAAATCGGAATATAGAATCGAATACCTGTGTAAATAAAGGCAACGTTTTGCGATCGTCAGGAACGTCAACAGCAAGCCTCAAAGCTTCTTCAGGAATCTCTAAACTACAGTTAAGTAGTGAAACCTCTTCACCAATATCTTTCATAATGGCATTAACAACCTTATGATCTTCCAGAATCAGGATTAAGTTTTCGCCATGAGGCATAAAAACCATGTCCCATTTGTAAAAGCAATGAAGTAAAGGACTCAAATAACAGCTAAAGTACTGTCTTAACCAATTTGAAGTTGTTAAACCAGATGCCTGTATTAATTCAGGAAGGTAAGCTTTACCTTCATTATCAATGTGAAGTAATGCTGCCATTGTAATTAAACGCTGATTTTCAGAAACTTTATCGGCTGGACTTTCTCTCCACAAACAGGCGAACATTTTCTTGTAAGGAGTATCACCCGGAACTGCTGTTTCATAATATTGATGAGCAAAACTCAAACTGGCAATTTCTCTCAGAATGATAAATCCCTTCGATTGTAAGTAATTATCATCCTTTACCAAGTTATAAATCCATTCATTGATTGGTGGGTTAGACACCATAAATTTAGGAGATAGCCCGCGTACATAACCCATGTTGAGAACAGATAAAGCCGTTTTAACATAGAATTTTTCAGGATGGGTAATATTATAGAATGTTCGTATCGATTGTTGCGGCTGGTATTTATCGGCATTGTATCCCAAACAAACCAGTCTGTTAGTTGCAATATCGGCTGAAAATATATTGGATAATTTATTAAACCATTGCCATGGATGTACCGGCATATAAAAATAATCATTAGGATTTAACCCTTTTTCAAGAAGCTGATCATTAAAGTTTTTTAATGTTTCTTCACCAAGTTCCTGTAGCATTACTTTTTCATAATCTAAAGGCAGGACAGCAGTAAACACAGCAGTCGAGCGATGACCGGCAAGCCATACCAAAGAAAACGGTGCAGCCGCTTCTGGAGCATATTCTCTGTGATCGCTAGAAGTAAAACCAATTCTTCCATTATTAGCAATGAATCGAGGGTGACCTGTCATGGTAGATTCAGTTTGCTGATAGCCAGCATCCAATAGTTCTTTTGAATTGGGTTTGCCATAATAATTGAGGTAAGCACTTCCAGCCAACGTGCTGCATACTTCTTCCAGATAAACAGGTAATGACTCCTCAGGAATTCCAAGTTCTGCCTTAAATTCAATGATAAAACTTAGTGCGTCTAATGTAGCCGTTTCGCCTTCAGTAAATTTTTCAATGGATGGAGTATCAATATACCAATGGTTTAAAGCTAGAATTTTGGCATTAAACTGATAGACGTTTTTTTCGTCTGCACTCGTCAACTGATAGATTTTCCAGTCGTCTTTATTTCCGATTAGCTTTGGAATAACTAGTCGTTCATGAGAAAATTCGGCAAGTATTTTTCTAAGGTGCAAACGAGTTACTTTGTCCCAAACTGTTTTTTCTAAATGGCTGGATGCTTGTATTGGGGAGATTTGCGTATCTATATTCATGGTTTTAGCGTATTATAGTTTTAAAGAAGGGCTAGATTAATTTTGTCTGATAAATGAAAAGTGGATTTTTCAGAGTACCAGCAAATTGTTGATTCTTGAAAGGATTGGTGGCGTCAAGCATTTTTGTGCTGTTTTGCATTTGCAATCTATTTGAACACGTTTTAATGATCTCTGAATCAAATAAATCATACTTTCTGAATTTATCCTCCAGTTCAGGATATTCTGATTGGTATTCTGTTACGCATTCCGCTACAAGACTCCAAAAATCTTCTTCAGGTAGATTTACATGTTCTACCAGTACATGATTTAGGTATCTGAAGAAAGAATCAAATATTTGAGTAAAAATAGATAGGATTTTAAGATCTTCAGGAACATTGATAATGATTCGTTTGACTGTTTCTGGTAATTCTTTTTCCTGATTTACAATAGCTACTTCTTCACCAATGTCTTTCATAATTGCCCTAACCGGAACATTGTCATGGAATACGAGAATAAGATTTTCGCCGTGTGGCATAAAACGCATATCATGGTAATAAAAGCAATGTAAAAGTGGGCTAAGGTAAGATTGCAAATAGCTTTGAAGCCATCCTTTTGCATCCAAAGGGGAAGATTTAATTAATTCCGCCAGCAATGAGTTCCCATCTGTATCTATGTGAAGCAGTGCTGCCATAGTCATAAGACGTTCACCATTTGCTATTTTGTCCATCGGACTTTCTCTCCATAATGTAGACAACATTTTTTTATAAGGAGAATCTACTTTTATAGCTTCTTCGATGTACGCATTGGTGTAACCAACTGTAGCGATTTCTTTTAAGGTGGTAAAACCCTTTTTCTGAAGATAGGGATCATTTTCTACAAGGTTCGCAACCCATTCGCTAATCGGTGGGTTTGTTCGCATATAATAAGGCGAAAGCCCTCTCATAAAGCCCATATTAAGAATAGAAAGAGCTGATTTAACATAAAATCTTTTAACATCACTTACGTTAAAAAATGTGCGTACCGATTGTTGGGGCATATATAAATCTTTACTATCACCTAAACAAACCAATTTTGATGCAGCAATATCCGGGGCAAATAAATAAATCAGTTTATTGTGCCATTGCCATGGATGAATAGGGAAATAAATATAATCTTCTGGTTGAAGTTCTTTTTCTGTAAGAATCGAATCAAATGATGCTTTTAAGTCTGCATCTAATTCCTGCTCCATTACTTGTTGGTAACTAAGAGGAGGAATACTCGTAAATTCGGTGTAATTTTTATGGCCTGCTACCCAAACCAGTGAAAGCGGTGTTGCTGCTTCAGGGCTATAATTCTGATAATCTACTGCATCAAAGCCTATTCTGGCACTATTGGCTACAAAACAAGGGTGCCCGGCAGTCATGGCATGTTCTACATCAGCGTAACTTGCTTCAGTTAGATCTTTAGCTGAAAGCTCACTATTAGTGTACATATAAGCACTACCATAGAGACAGCTGATTACTTCTTCAAGGTAAGTAGGCAGATTTAGATCAGTAAAGCCTAATTCCTCAGTAAATTCAAGAAGAAAAGCGATAGCATCAAGAGGTTCAGGATTTCCGTTTACTTTTTTAGTAATAGAGACTGTGTCAATATGCCAATGGTCTAATGCAAGTATTTGTGCATGAAATTGATATTCTGTTATTCCATCTTGTGCACTAAGGCTGTAAAGCCCCCAGATTCCGTTAGTACTCTGCAGTTGAGGACTAAGTAATAATTCATGTGAATATTCACATAGCATTTTTCTTAGCTGTATTCTGTTTACTTTTTCCCATATTTCAGGTTGAAGATGTGATGTGACTAGTTGAGGATTTAATTGACCATTCTCATGTCTTACGATTCGGGATTTTTCTTTCATTGGGTTTTTTGGTTTAATGGATATGATTACTTTTTCAAAGTGTTTTCTTTTATCAGATAAGCGTTTTTAAGGGGTATACTTAATTGCTTTAATCTGTTAAAATTTTGATAATGATCTTTTCCGTTAAGAGTAGGAAGTAAGTGGTTGTATTTTTCATAATTATGGGACAATTATTTAGTATTGTAAAATTTTGTTTTTGTTAGCCTGCCTGGTTCTATAGTAGATTACATAGGTTTTTTTTGATGTGATAACAAGATTTATGTTGTTTTTATGAGAATTACTATATACATTTGCT
>NZ_NCWQ01000109.1:0-11432 GCF_002156885.1 Flavobacterium sp. AJR
CTTTTTCTTTTCCATTAAAACCATATCTGTACTCGTTGGTATTACCATGTCTTGTAGGAACAAGCATTCCAAAAGGGTAATAATCAGAATAACTAAGAACGTCTGGCATGAAATTATTTCCACCTATCAATTTTCTATCTGAAATAACAGATAAAACATTTCCTAAATGGTTTGACAACTCATATTGTTTGTCTCCTACAAAACGATATGCGGTTGCTGGTGTACCTGGCGTGGTATTTTCTCCTTTACCTTGTGCAAGACCTTCACACCCATCGCCTATACCATTTTTATTAGCATCTTCCTGTCCAGGATTGGCAATCGTAGGACAATTATCTCATACATCGCCATCACCATAAGAATACTTTCTTATTTTTATAGATATACTCTATGGCTTATTGTTGGGGCACGAGCGGGACGCATCGCACTAGCACCTGCGTTACCTAATGCTCGCGCCAGCAGGGGGAAATCAGGAGGTGTTTACAGTGCAAATAACAAATTTATTCTTTAAATAGGAACTCCTAACAAATCTTTTTTACTTTGTTTAGTAACATTTCAAAATCTGTCAAACTAGGTTTATTATTCGTTTTCACAAAAAGGTTGTCATTTTTAATTTCTATTTCAATATTTTTTTCATTTTTAAATATTTCTAAAATAGACTTTAATAAATGAATATTATGACTTTGTTTCAATTCAAAAATTGCAAAGCCATCGACATTTATTGTACTTTTTTTACTAAATAAATTCAATATTTTTTCGTGGAATTCAAGAGGTTTTAAAAAATAATATCCATTAATATTGGGTACTTCTAACCAAAACATAATCTGATAGCTAGAAAATGAATATCTCGAATTTGTATTTAAATCAACTTTTGGAAAAAATAACAAATTGTTTTGGACAAATTTAAATGATATTTTATAATCCCAATTTGAGTACTTGGACAAAATTATCGTCTTTTTAAGACATGATATTTGAGCTTTATCTATTTTCGTAATCTTATAATTTGATTTTTTTAAATAGTTAGAGATTTCTTCGATAATCCTTTCATCATCATCAAAATTTTCTAATTCTTCGTTTGATTTTATTTTATATGCATCATAAGTATCTACTTTTTCATCAGCCTGTTCAATTAAAAATTTTGTTCCAGTTTTAGGGTCATATAAAAATGAATCAACATTTTTTTTCTTTGTTTCTTTTTGTTCATTTATACTTAATATCATTAATCTTATAAATAATATAAGCCATCCTAATAATAGTAATACACTTATAATAATTCCTATGGTTGGCATTCTTATTTTTTTTTAAATATTAATTAAATCCTATACTTCTCTTACTAAAACATATAGCATGTCTATACTCAAAATCTTCTTTAACGAAACCCTTTTGTTGAAATTAAATGAGCGTTTTTTGAATCCAAATAAAGATAGATGCTATCTTTCTCATATGAAAATCTATAAGAGAAAAATGATTAAGCCATCAAATCGATGGCTTTTTCTTTTATAAAACCTAATACCAGAATCAAAGCCAGTATTAGGTTTTACATATCTATTCCTTAACTTTATTTTTTAAACTTTCTTGATATTCCCCGTATGAATAATACTTTAATTTAGAGCGAACAGCCTGAATATAGGTATCCTCCTTATCCAAAATTAGTTGTATAATATAAGACTCTCCAGTGTCTTGAATTGTATCAATATACATATTGTAAGTACCGTCAAATCTCTTTTCCTCACAATTTTTAATATTCAGTTTTAATGAGTCTGAATGCTTAAAAATTTCATAATCAGATGAGACAAACCTGCCTTCCCTAGTTTCGCTTGTAATTATCCATGAATGATTAAAATTTTCAAAGCCAATCTCATCATACCTCTTTAATGTTAAATCCTCATTTTTATAATAAAATTGCTCAATGAACCATCTTCCCTTTACCATATCAAAATATTTTTTCCGATTCGTACTGCAAGAAACAGTTATAAAGAACAAAATAAATAGTAATACCTTTTTCATATCTTTCATATTACTTTTTAGGAGATTGCGATGAACTTGAATTTTCACTTGGAGCTGACCAGCTATTAACCTTCTCAATTTGTTCAGTCTGAGCTTTTGAATTTAACAATCTAAATTTAGCAACAGAAGAAGAAACTTCATTAATAATTTTCTCAGCTGTTTCCCCTATATTCTTAGATTCATTTCCATTACCACCAAACATTACAATGTTTGCAATATCGGTCATATCTTTAACATTTATATTTTCTTTTTTGATAATCCCAGTTTTAACAGCATACTGCAAATTTTTTAAAACTTGACCCACAACAGAATTATTAGAATTCAATACTTCTCCACTCCAACTATCCTTAATTTCCCATGAACGCATCTGTTTATCAAGAGCAACTTTGTCGTCTACCATCGCTTTTGTATCTATAAAATCCTGAACTCCCTTATACAAATCATAAATAACGAAAATACCCATTGCTTTTGCTTTTGCTGGAATTGGCGTAGGTTCGTAGGTTTTACCAAATGACGAGTTCGAAACAAAGCTTTTACTTCCAAATTTCTGCCTTCCATCAATCTGTCCATTTCCTTTATTACGACGTACATCTTTATTAACTTGGTAATTACTATCTGTCCAGGTTCCATCACTATTAGCAGTAAGATTGTCTGCGTTATTGTAGCCTCCTGTTAAACCAAAGACACTTTCTGAGGAGGTACTGTTATATGCTAATGTAGGATTACTTTGTTTGTAAGTTTTTTGAAAATTGTCATTAAAATTTTCCAGTTTTATTTGAAGTCTTCCTGATGTGAATTCAACCCTTGCTTCATGAAAACTTAAATACTCAAGCCCTTCCAACTCCATTCCATCAATGACTCTATTTTCAGAAAAAGCATACGGAGAGTTATGAGGGTAAAGTCTAGTAAGTGGGTCTAAAGATAAGAACCTACCAATTCTCGGGTCATGCATCCTAAAGGTATAATTCAACGAATTTCCTTCCCCTTTAATCTCATCGTCCTTTTCCTGTCCTTGGAAGCCATACTTGTATTTTTTTTATAATTTAACTATCGCTTTAATAGCGGAAATAACTCTTTCTGCTTCCCAAGAAGGGATATTTTTCCCAAATCTTAGTTGAGTTTCATCGGTTTTAATTTCTATAGTTCCCGCACTTATTATATATTGCATTTCTTTTTCAGCTGTCCCAAATCCAATATAATCCATTGTTTCATTATCTAATGGGTGCTTTGTGAAGTTTTCTTCGCCTATGTATTTTATATGTATTATTTTTTCTAATCCGAACTCTGTTTCTTTGAATTTTCCCAAACTTTTATAAACAACTTTTAATGTTTTATTATTTACTATGACATATTCACTGTAGAAAGCACTTGCTATATACCTTTTTGCTACTATATATAAAAAAAAAGCCAATGAGAAAAACAATAAGGAAAAAAGCGTATCTTCTTTAATCTGTGAAATCCCTATAAATACAAAACCTACAGTTGCCGAAAGTGACACAAAAGCTGTAAATCCAAAACCAAACTTTAAAATTGCTTTATCATTTTTTTTTATATCAACACGAGTTTCATGTCTTTTATTCTCCATTTATTTTTTCTTTTTTCAGATTTCTCTGATTCATTTTAATATTACTCTTCCCAGCCTACTCCATTGTAATCAAAACTTTGTAAAGCTTTATACGCCACTATGCGAGTTGTGTTGGATTTTAATTCAATTCCTAAGCTTTTCCTATCATAATTTTTAAAAAATCGGACTTGATATGAATTTTTAAAGATGGGATTTTCACAAATCATAATAAGCTTAATGTTTCCAATACTATCAATTTGAACATTCCACCTCGTATTGTCTTCCTCATCTTCTGCAGGATATTTATAGATTTCTGGGATTGAGAAGAATCCTTCTCGAAAACTAAAATAATTTATTAACAAATCATCTTTGCAATCTTTATTTTTTATTTCAAACTCATCAATAGCCCAATTACCAATAATTTTTTCAGAAATTATATCTTTTTTAGATTGACAAGATGATGTTAATATTAGAATACCAACAATTAAACATTTCAAAGATTGAACTATATGGTTTTTACTATTTAACATTGGTATTATCTTTTTTAGTTTCTGTTGTTTCTTTTAATTTAATCTTTTTTGTTGTCGCATCCATCTTTCTTTTTTCCTGTTGTCCTTCTTTTGTTAAATCACGATAAATTTCCATTCCTGCTTTTATAATTTCGTTCGTATACTCTGGAGAACCATCGCCTCCATATAGCATTACATTAGCAATTAATGAAAGATTTTTTGTGTCTCTCATACTTGCAGGAATATATGATTTTTGAGTAGATTTTAGAGCCTTTTCGATAGCAGGCAAAACCTTTTTTGTTAGTATATCCTGATGCTCTGCTAATAAATTAGCATCTTGAGTTATTAAATGATTTTTGTACCATTTTAAACTTGTTGATACTAGTGCAACAGCTATTGTAGCTTTATTTGCTCTTACTGAATTCGAATAATTCAATTGAGTATCAACATTTCTTTTAAAGTTATACTTATTAGCATGATTTATTGATTCTTTCTTTCCTCCATAAACATCACTTTCATCAAGAATTCCTAGTGATAAGTCTTGTTCTACAAATCCTATTCTAATATCGTCTTTCACGGAAGTTCCTTCATATATGTAACGTCCCAAATAGATTAAATCTTGTTTAGGGAATCTATATAAAAATCTATCCCAACTATCATAAACATTCGTATGAACCATGTTATATGATGCTTCATTAAGATTATCAACATTAATCATAGCAGCACCATAGGTCATTTTTATTCGAGATTCATTATGTCCTAAAAATTCTAATCCTTCTAATTCCATTCCGTCAATCACTCTGTTTTCAGCAAACGCATAAGGTGAGTTATGAGGATATTGTGGACTTAATGGGTCTAAAGATAAAAACCTACCAATCCTCGGGTCATGCATTCTAAAGGTATAATTCAACGAATTTCCTTCGCCTTTAATCTCATCATCCTTTTCTTGCCCTTGAAATCCGTAACGATATGAATCACTAGAGCCATGTCTGGTTGGTACTTGCATACCAAAAGGGAAACCGCTTATACACTATTTTGAATCAGGTTTTATTTTTAAGAACGTGAGGCAAACATATACAAAAAAACCGTCTGGATTATCTCCAAACGGTCATTTTTTAATAAGAATAAGGTTTTTTTCTAAAATATCAGTTACAGCCAAATTTTTCCATCGGGTGATTGTATTCCAACTTCAATTTTAAATCATCGATACTTATAAAATCATATCGTTGAACACTGGTAACGTAACGATAACCACCCAAATACTGTGCTTGTCTTAGTCCCAATTCTTTTATCCAAATAGCCATTCTGGACTGTTTGAACTGTTTAAAGTCTTTGATATAGTGAAGTCCACTCCCTTTATACTAATATCATTAAGACGGATAAAAGAAATATAAATAGGAAAGTTAGAAACAATAACGCTATTAATTTCCTAATTTCAATATAGTAATCAAGAACTATTTTATCATTTAATTTTAAAATCTCACTTTTATCGAGTGAAACTATTTTCCCTTCAAAAGAATTTGTAAGCGTTTTATGTTTCTCATAGAAATCAGGATGTACTTTCTTAATATAAGAAGATACTTTAGAAGCTAAATTTAAAAGTTTAGCAATATAAATGGGATACAAAATAAATCCATAAATTAAAGATAGATAATTGAAATATCTTACTTTTAGAACAATTAATACTCCCGTAAACAATGTTGCTATTAAAAAAGTTATATATAGATTACGAATATTCATTATTTCTTTAATTTTTCATTAATCATTTGCGTAGCAGTTTCCATAGTTTTAATATCTCCTTGCGTCGATTTGAGATTTGCATTAGCTTTATTCAAGTCTTCATTTCCTTGGTTATATTGTTCTAAAGCCCATTTTTTATGTAATTCTCCATTTTGACCTTTATAATAATCTGAAGTTTTGAATTTTGAAATTTTTTCTTTCGCATCTTTTATATTAGTAAGGGCTTCTTTTTTATCTTTTTGTATCGTAGTTAATGTCTGCTTTGCTCTTTTAATCTGACCTGACAATGATTCTTTTGCACCCTCCAATAATGTAGTGTATTTTGCTAAATTAGATATAGGTTTTAGTTCAGTATTACTATATGAATAATCTAAAGAAACAGGAAGAAGACCTGCACCTAAACCAAATGAAAAATACCCTCCCATATATTTACCCGAAGAGGCAAGTCCGACAGAAACACCACCAGGTATTCCAATCAGTGTTGCATTGAAAGACCCTCCTCCAGTATGTCCCCAACCAGAAGCATCCTTAGCAGAAGGCATTGTTGGGAAAACGGTAAGATTTAACCCTGTCGCTATGGAAACATTTGTAGTAAGCCCCAAACCATAGCTACCGTAAGCATAAATTCCATCTGGAGCAATTACAATTCCTGCGCCAGAATTACCTGTAATTCCTGCGCCTCCACTAACGGTTTTACCAACTAACAAGACTTCTTTTCCTTCTAACTCAACTCCATCAATAACCCTATTCTCACTAAATGCATAAGGACTATTCCATGCAAACTTTGCACTTAAAGGGTCAATTGCAAAGAATCTACCAATCCTAGGGTCGTGCATTCTAAATTTGTAGTTAATCGAATTTCCTTCACCTTTTAGCTCATCGTCCTTCTCCTGCCCCTGAAAACCATATCTGTAAGGCTCTGAACTACCATGTCTATTAGGTACAAGCATTCCAAAAGGATAACACCTTATACTCTTTTCAAAGACCTTATAAAAACTGCTTTACTTTCTTAACTTCTACCATACGCCAAAACCTAATACCAGAATCATATCCAGTATTAGGTTTCCTTATTTAAATCGATGCTATTTAAGGTTCATCGTTGCACTTAGTTTTTAGGTTCATCTATAGTAAAATTGCCCGTTTCAATTTCCTCTCTTGAAAATCCTGCTTTTAAAACAGCCGTAGTATCGGTTATTTGTTTTGAATAATTTACTCTAATTACCTTGGGTAAATGAGATAAATATTTTACTTCATAAAACTTTCCAATATCCGTTTTAGTAATTTCTGCATCTAAATCATTCTCATGATAAATATATCTTCTGTTATCTATATAATATGATGTATACATATTAGACCATTTTGGTAATCGTACAATACTATCGATTCTGCCAATTGTTGTTTTACCTTCTTTTTTTAATTCTTTCTCATATCTATAACTTCTTATTTGTCCATATAAAACAAAAATTAGGAAAGACCCAAGAATTAATATGGGTACTACTTTTGATTTAGCTTTCATAATTATTCTATTTCTTGTGGAACTGAATTAGCTCCTATTGCAATAATACCTTTAAAATACTCTTTGACCATCGCTTCTCCAAAACCTGAACTTGGAAGATAATTATCAGTCGCTTTCCCAAAACGATTGCTCAATACTGCTGAACCAGCCTGAACAGCCCATTTATTGAATGATTTTGGAGTTTGAGCACTTCTAAAATTTATAATATCATCAGGAGTCCAAGTAATTGTTTCTCCAAAAATTGCAGGACCAATTCCTGGGACTATTGAACTTACAGATGAAACCACGTTTATATCTCCAACACTTCTTCCATTTGCAAAATATTGAGCTCCTGCATTCGATACTACATTTGTTGCTGCTGAGCCCAAAGTTATTTGAGACAATGCTGCTGCACCTTCTGACCATAAATAAGCTCCTCCAGCCGCTAAACCTCCTGATACTGCCAGTACTGGTAAAGCAACTGCACTAGCTGCTATAGCCGCATGTGCAGGGTCTTTGTCTGGTCCATAAGCTCCTGAGGAAACACGGCTTTCAGATTTATAAAAAGATTCTCCTCCTGACATTTTACTTTCATAAGGATAATGATTTTTATTAAACTCTGCTCTTGCTTGTTGTAATGAAATACCTTTGTATTTTGCTAATGTTTCGGCTGTATCGCCTTTATCAGCTACTAAAGTACCTGAAGCGTTTCTATGCCAAAAAGGCTCTAGTCCATTTGGGTCTATAAAATAAATTGGGTTATTATTAAACACAACATACGGAGAAGTCGATGCATTCAGAACTGGGTCGGGTTGGCTTCTTCTGCCTAGGCGAACATTGAGCATATAACCTCCAAAATCATAACTATTTCCTGTCCCCATTATTTCATCATCTTTTTCATGTCCTCCGAACCCATATTTGTATTCATTTGAACTATAATGTCTAGTAGGCACCTGCATACCAAAAGGGTAATAATCAGAATAACTAAGAACGTCAGGCATAAAGATACTTCCGGTAAACAATTTTCTGTCACTTACAACCGAAAGTACGTTTCCTAAATGATTCGAAAACTCATATTGCTTGTCTCCTACAAAACGGTATGCTGTTATCGGTGTGGCAGGTATAGCATTTTCTCCTTGGCCTTGTGCTAATCCTTCGCATACATCGCCAATACCATTGCCATTAGCATCTTCCTGTAATGGGTTAGCAATTGTTGGGCAATTATCACAGACATCTCCTATACCGCCTCCATCGATTTTGCTTATTGTTACGGGTGCAAAGTCAGGAGACATTCGCACAGCACTCACAACAAATTTATTCATTAGAACTCTTCGTAGAGCGGGTTAATTCACTCGATTTTTCTTTTGGAACCACTTCAACAGTCACTTCATTCTCAATAAAAAAATCATAAAGCGGTTTTAAATCACCTCTATTCAAACACATAAACCAAATTTTCTTCTCTTTATCTACAGAATTTAAATAGGTAATACCGACAGCCCCAGGGTCTCTAGAAGAAGGGAGAGCAATACAAACTGACTTAATCTGTTGCAGATTTACAATTTCCTTTTCTTTTCTTAGAAAATATGATTTAATAATTTGTTTATCTATGATTTCAATTTGATATATAAAATGTACTGAAAAAAGATATGCTATATATAAGAGAATTACAAAATATACTGACAAGTAAATTGATGTGTGTGTCAATATATATCTATGATTCAATTCAGGTAGAAGTATTAGAGGAAGAGAAAATCCAAAAAATAATATCCAAAATAAATTTAAACTGTTGGTATAGGAAGTTGTATATCTCATCTTTTTAATTTTTATTTTCTATTTTCAGCATTATTAACACTTTGTAACTCACCAGTAGCATCAGTAGTTCCTTTAAAAACATTAAGAGAACCTTTTACAGCCTCTGTACCACCACTTGCACTACCTAAACTATTAATAGAAAAGAATCGTGCAAAACCTCGAACGAAAGCTTTAACAGCGTGAAATACTTGTTGCTGTCCTTTCGTCTCCAATTGGCTATCAATTAGCTAACTATGATTTTCTCCTCCACCAGCAATCTCATCCACATCAAAAGCAAGAGAAACAATCGTTCCAACTTTTTCAATTTTTTGGAAATTTGTTACTGCTTGTATCCCTACACTTTCTAGTGCCAGAGGCGCGATAACTGCAGTTTTATAATTACTGACAGTTGTAGCATATTTGCCAGACCCCTCAATTGATTTATCTGGTACAGGATAAATTGGATTAAACGTTTTAATAGCTTTCCCATAATTAGACCAATTACTCTTTTTACCCACTTCTTTGGGATTATACCCAGCCTTATTCATGTTCAACTTAGCCAAATCTCCAGTAAAGATTGCTCTCACCATACCATCCGTACCATAAATATTAAACTGACTTTGAGATTTAGTAGCTGGCCAATCAGCATTAGGATAATTTCTTGTCGTATATTCTCGCTCTTTAAACATTTCATATTTACCTCCAGCTCCTTTAAAAACTCTGTAAACATGCATGTTTAAATGTTCAGCACCTTCTAATTCTATACCATCCATAACCCTGTTTTCACTAAATGCATATGTAGAATTGTGAGGATATTTTCTAAACAATGGGTCAATTGCAAAGAATCTTCCAATACGTGGGTCATGCATACGATAAGTATAATTCAAAGAATTCCCTTCACCCTTAATCTCATCATCCTTTTCCTGACCTTGGAATCCGTAATTATAAGGGTCTGCGACATTTTTTTTACAAGTATTTACCTGTTAAATATAAAATTTTAAAGAACATGATTTTAAAGGATAAACTTACTGTTTTATTGCTCAAATCCAAAAATAAATCTTCAAAACAGCAGTAAAAATAACCAAACTTTTACTGAAGCAAATTGTCCTGCGGTTGAGTCTTTTCAGATGAGTTCTCAGTGTCAAATTCTTTCTTTCTATATGATTTGTACCAAATCGCTTAACAGAATGCACTTTCTTATCAATCAGATACCTATAGTTTTTAAGTCTGTCCGTAAATATCTTTTTAGCGTCAGATAATTTTAAAGTTTCCAGAACACGGTTCAGCGTTTTATTGGTTCGTTTGCCAACATTAAAACTTACAACAGTTTTGGAATTTCTCTCAAGCGCATAAACTAGCCAGATATAATTCCTCTTGTGTCTAATGTAAGTACACAGCTCATCAACTTCATAAGTTTTACCTTTGGTGATATTTCGCTTAACAATGTTTTTGGCAATAGACACAATTCTTTTTAATAATGTTGTAGCTGATATTTTTAATATTCTTGCTGTGCTTCTTATCCCTAAACCTTCTTTAGTTAATTGAATAATATTCTGGTTTATATCTCCTTTATAAGCCAGATATGCATAATTTTTAACTCTAGTTTTCCCGCATGCTCTGCAAATATATCTTTGATTACCAGACTTTGTCTTTCCATACTTTATCATATTTCGAATGTCACCAACACATCTGTAACACCTAGTCTGGTTTGACTCCATTTTTTTCGATTTAAGGCATTATAAAATTAAAAAACAGCCCAAAGGCTGTTTTAATTTTTATGCGATATTAATATAAATATCTGATTTTCTGTAGATGTCAGATGCAATAATTAACCACCAACACATCTGATACATTACCCATTACCAACATACTTTAACTTATCAAATATTTTTAGAAATCCTATAATTAACTTTTGATTGTAGAAAATCAGTAAATTCAGTATCGAATTTATTAATTCGGAAAGTATATTTTTTATCATCAATTATTATTTTGAACCTAATATTGATTCCTTCATATCGATTAGAAACCATTAGCGCTTCTTTTACCTGATTGTAATTCACTTTTATTTCTTTTTTTATAAGATAAAATTCAACTATCATGTAGTCTTCATACATATAGAGTCGCACTGCATTGTATCTAGTAAAAAAAATTAATAGAATAGCCATAGACTGAACCCACAAGAAAACTGTAATATTAAAATCATCCCAAGAAAAAATACAACAGATACAATAAATAGATATCCCCGCTAAAAGTGGAAATAATATTTTTAACCATGATACTTTTCGAACTAACAAACAATTATTATTATTATTATTATTATTATTATTAT
>NZ_NCWQ01000110.1:0-16286 GCF_002156885.1 Flavobacterium sp. AJR
CCTGAATAGTAACTTCGTCTAAAAAGCCTTTGGAGACCAATTCAAACATATTAAACTCTTGTGGAGGCTTGGCGCTCTCTTCGAAATAAAGGTGTAGTACTTCTTCTGTGTTAGTGCTAGAAACTATTTCAAAGTGTTCTACTAAAAAATCAGGCAGCATAAATTTTAAAAGGTCTATAGGAGTCATCTCAAATTCTTAGATTACAAAGTTCTTATTTTATTTTGACATTCCTCCCCAGGTTTTGTTCTTGATCCCTTTTATTTATGATTTGTAGTTCGAAACTTTAAAGCTTATCTTGCTTTAATTCAAAAATGAATATTGTTATGAACTATTTCTATATTTTATATTCAAAAGCATTAAATCAATATTATATCGGTCACACTTCTGAAGGTTTGGAAGAACGCTTACGTAAACATTTATCAAATCATTCTGGATTTACTGGAAAGGCAAAAGATTGGATTGTAGTTTATTTTGAAGAATTTGAAACTAAATCAATCGCTTATAAGAGAGAATTAGAAGTAAAAAAATGGAAAAGTAGATTAAGAGTTGAAAAACTTATAAAAAGTAGCTTAGCTAGAAAAAACATTCCGATTTCCAATCCCGATTAATTAGTTTTTCATTGATTCACTTTTTCTATTTTCTAAAAAAAAAGAAGCTATAGATATTTATCCATTATTGAAAGCCTCAGAATTCTGTGTTTGCAAGAAAGTCCTATGGTTATATTTTTATGTCTTGCCGTGAATGATTTTAAATTGGAATCAGAATAATTTTGATTTAGCTAAAATTTTAAAGCTAAATTATTAATTAGATAAACATATAGACAAAATGATTTCAAATAAAGTAAATTCATTGCTAGCAAGGAATACTGAAAATGCTCCAAAAAGTATTGGTTCATATTCACAAACTGTAGCTTTTTCTCATTACAATAATCTTTCGGCTCAATTACCAATTGATCCAAAATCGGGCAAATTGGTAGCTGGTGGTGTAAAAGAACAAGCGGAACAGTGTTTTAAAAATATCAAGGTAATTCTAGAGAGCATCCACCATGTTATGAGTGATGTGGTTAGAATCTCTGTATTTGTTACCAATATTAAAGACATTGCTGTTGTAGATGAAGTTTATAAAACATTCTTCCCAATTTATGTTCCTACGCGTACGATGGTTGCAGTTGCAGCTTTGCCCATGGATGCATTGGTACAAATAGAAGCACTTGTTTCAAACGGTGAGGGGACAATTCCAAATGCGCCACAAGCAGGCAATCTTATTAAGCTTGCAAATAACACTGCAAATGCACCAATATGTACTTTATCTACACAAACGGTGTCATTTTCTCATTACAACAATCTTTCGGCTCAATTACCGATTGATCCAAAAACGGGTAGAGTGGTAGTAGGCGGTGTAAAAGAGCAAGCGGGACAATGTTTAAAAAATATTAAATCAATTTTAGAAAGTATCGATGTTCCTTTTGATGATATTGTCAAAATTAATATCTTCCTTAAAAACCTTTCGGATATTGAAGCTGTAAATGAAGTTTACACAACATTTTTCCCGGATTCTGCTATTGCCAGAGCTGTAGCTTATGTTCCTGCACGTACAATAGTCGCAGTTTCAGCTTTACCTATGGATGCTTTGGTACAAATTGAAGCAGTAGTGTCACACGGTGATGGTACACCTCCACAAGCTATTGAAGATAGACATGGAATTGTCATTAAGGCAAACAATACCGAAAATGCACCAAAGAGTCCTTTGTCTACGCAAACGGTAGCGTTTTCTCATTACAATCATATTTCAGCTCAATTACCTTTGGATCCAAAATCGGGTAAATTGGTAGCTGGCGGTGTAAAAGAGCAAGCGGGACAGTGCTTAAAAAATATTAAGGCAATTCTAGAAAGCATAGTCCATGTTATGGACGATGTGGTTAAAGTAAATCTCTTCCTTAAAAACATTGAAGACATTGAAGCTGTAGATGAAGTTTATGCAACTTTCTTCCCAAAAGGTATTCCTGCACGAAGAACTGTTGGTGTATCAGCTTTGCTTAAAGATGCGTTAGTCCAAATTGATGTAGTTGTAGCAAATGCAGAAGGAACTCCTCCAAAAGCATAACAGAGATTTATTTTATAAAAACACGTGCTCACCCGAAAGACCTTCTTGATTAAAATTGGGTGGGTTTAAGGTTCGAATCCTACCGTGATCACAAAAAAATCCTCAAAATTTTTGATTTTGAGGATTTCTGTTTTTATATGAATTTTAAATGACTATTAGCCTTTTACGCCTTTTAACCAATCTTTGAATTTGCTTACTTGTTCTGTTATAAAAGACTCATGTTCTTCCTCTTCTTCTTCAGTAACAGGTAAGATGTGTTCAAAATAAGTTCCTTTTAGTACTTTACGCAATATGCTTTCTCCTAAAAAGGGTTTATTGTCATTTAGTGTTTTTGTCGCTTTTAGCAAATGACGAATATCGTATTGCAAAGGATTAATATCGGGCACTTGTTTGTTTAAATTCAATAATTCGTAAACGGCTATTCTTGCTGTTCTTACAGAACTTTCCATTGTAAAAACTACATCATTGTTGGTTTCTACAAACTGTCCTATTAACCCAAGATTTTTACATCCTTCTGGTACTACTCTTGGACGGTCACCTTTGGCTCTAGGCATAAACATCGAAGTAATATAGGGCATAAAAGCTGTACGTACGATGGTGTTTTTAATTACATTATCTAACTCATCGATAATACCTGTATGGTAACATAATTCGGCAAGAATTTCATCTCCTGTACATTGTGGCATTTTCTTTTTAATGTAGTTTCCTTCCTTGTCCATAAACAATGCATAAACCCAAAGTACTAAAATATCATCTGGTTGCTCAGGGAAATGTGGTTGTCTGTTGCAAGTAAAACTCATTAACCAATTAGAATCTGTAATTGTAATAATTCCTCCGGTAACTGTTTTTCCTGAATACGGATCATTTACAGAATACTCCTTTAGTTTTTCTACTAATGCAGAAGGCTTACAAGTTAAAGTAACTGATTCCCAAGATGATTTTTCGATATTACTACAGAATTTTTCCGGATTACCAAAAACGTTAGATTTTGCAGCAAGATTCTTCCATAGTTTCCATCCTCCACTTTTTCCACTAGTATTGTTGTCTATAGTTATGATAGGAGCTTTTTTGTTATCACCATAAAAGGTGTCTTCTGTCATAGATCCTGTAGTTACAATTACATAATCATCTTTTTCAACTGGGATAATGACTTCTTTACCGTCTTTTTCTGTGATAATTCCTTTTACTACTTTTCCATCGGTATTGATATGGATATCGAGGTCGTTTATGAGTGTATTAAATTGAATACTAACCCCTTTTTCTTGTAGAAACTTGCGCAAAGGTGTTACAAAGGTGTCGTATTGGTTGTATTTTGGAAATACTAAAGATGATAAGTCGTTCAATCCATCAATAGCATGGAGGAAACGATGCATATAAAGTTTCAATTCAAGTAAGCTATGCCAGTTCTCAAAGGCAAACATGGTACGCCAGAATGTCCAGAAGTTACTACTTAAGAAAGATTCACTAAAATAGCCTTCAATGGTTATATCGTCTAGTTCTTCTTTTTTCTTTAGCAAAAGTTTGATAATGGCCAACTGGTCTTTTTTGTTTAGACCGAATTTGCTAAAATCTTTTATTTCGCCTTTGTTATGTATAAGTCTAGCTTTGGAATAATTAGAGTCATTGTCGTTTATTAAACGGTATTCATCCAGAACAGTATATGGAGCAGGCATTTCTAGAGCTGGAATGTCTTGGAATATATCCCAAAGGTTTTCATAAGTCATGTCCATTTCCCGACCACCTCTAATGATGTAACCATCTTTAGGATTTCCGGCACCATCTAGTGAGCCTCCATCAATAGGTAATTGTTCTAGAAATATGATGTTTTTGGCAGGAACTTGTCCGTCACGAATAAAGTAATAGGCAGTTGCCATACCAGCTATTCCGCTACCTATAATGTAGACTTTACTGTCTTTATAGGATTTTGTAGGTATTCCTATGTTGCGTTGATAGTTTCCAATTTGATCTGAAAACGGCATGGACTTTTCTGGAGTATTACGTTGCTGCTCTTTGCTAGAATCGGGTTCATGATTTACTTTCTCTTTTTCTGTAGAGGCATTCAAAACTTTATCGAATTTAGATGTGATTCCTTTCATTTGATTGTTATTTTAAGAATCAAATAAAGTTAAGTATTTTCTCCTAAAAGACAATGTGAAATAAGGTTTCTCTTTCGTTAAATTTAAGCTTCTCTTCTTTTCGAACAGAACATAATCGGGCGTTTTACAAAGTCAGCCTAGGATTTGATTAATCTGATTGATGTAGAAAGGATTAGTGACATATCTGTCTATTTTGGATAATCGTCTTTTATTTTATCCATCTATCGACGATAACTTTAAACATTTCTTTGTATGCTTATGAGATGGCGGTTGAAAAAGAAGATTCGAGAGAGAAACAAATTGAAGCATTGATAAAATCAGTTGACTTTACATAACAACTTTTAGAATACAGTTCGGCTACCAATTATACAGATGTACTGACTTCAGAACAAAATCTTTTGGTAGCACAATTGAGCGGAGTAAATGATAATTTACAAAAGTTACAGGCTGTTGTAGACTTGTATCGCGCTTTAGGAGGTGGTTGGAAATAAACAATTAATGCAATAATATAATAAAGGTCAAAATACAAACCCGCTAATTTAGCGGGTTTTGTTTTTTGTAAATGGTCTTAACAGTATCGTTTTTCTGACAAGAATTATTTAAAGATTTAAAAATTGAATAATTTAAAGATTCTGCGAGATGAATTAATTAAAAAGATTAAACTTTGATTTTTTTTTTAATCTTTTAATTCTTAAATCTTTCAATTTCTTTAAAATCCGCTTGGTTTCAAATGTAAACCTGTCGTTTCTGGTAATCCAAACATTAAATTCATGTTTTGAATTGCTTGTCCAGAAGCTCCCTTGGTTAGGTTATCGATTATTGAAGTAATCAATATCCGATTTCCACTTTTGGTTAAGCTTATTATACATTTGTTCGTTTGTACAACCTGTTTCATATTGATATTGGTAGTCGTTACGGTTACAAACGGTTCGTTTTTATAAAAATCTTCGTATTTCGTTACGATTTCATCTAAACTTTCTTCGACAGTTGTATATAAAGTTGCAAAAATTCCTCTTGCAAAATCTCCTCTGTTCGGAATAAACAACAATTCGTTTGAATAATCTGCCTGCAATTGATTTATACTTTGGTTTATCTCTCCCAAATGCTGATGATCAAATGCTTTATAATGTGACATATTACTTAATCTCCAACTAAAGTGTGTCGTTTCTGAAGGATTTACTCCAGCTCCTGTACTTCCTGTTGTTGCATTAATATGTACATCGTTATTTAAAAGCTCATTCTTTGCCAATGGTAATAATGCCAGCTGAATTGCTGTTGCAAAACAACCTGGATTAGCAATAAATTGTGCTTTTTTGATAGCGGTTTTATTCAGTTCTGGTAAACCATAAATGAATTCCTTTCCATCAAAATTAGCGTCTTTGTTTAATCTAAAATCATTTCCTAAATCAATAATTTTGGTATGACCCGCAAATTCATTTTCTTTAAGAAACGAAATCGATCTTCCGTGACCTAAACACAAAAACAACACATTTACATCTGGATTAAGAGCATCTGTAAAATCCATTTCGATATCTCCAAATAAATCGTGATGCGCTACATGAAGTGGCTTTCCAGCATTGGTTGTACTGTATACAAAATCGATGTTTACATTAGGATGATACATTAATATTCTTATCAATTCACCAGCTGTATAGCCTGAACCGCCAATTATTCCAACATTAATCATAGTCTAAGTGATTTACAGATGAAAATATATTTTGAGCATTTCCTAAAATCTTAATAAACCCTTTAGCATCGTCTGATGTCCATGCATTGTTCATTTCTCCGTATTGACCAAATCCTGTATTCATTAAATCATTATCTGATTCGATTCCGTCAAGCGAAAAATGATATGGTTTAAGAGAAACAGTTACAACTCCATTAACCGTTTTTTGCGTGTCTTGTAAAAATGTTTCGATGTTACGCATTACTGGATCCAAAAACTGACCTTCGTGAAATAACATTCCGTACCAGTTTCCTAATTGCTCTTTCCAGTATTGTTGCCATTTACCAAGTGTATGTTTCTCTAATAAATGGTGTGCTTTGATGATAATTAACGGCGCAGCAGCTTCAAATCCTACTCTTCCTTTAATACCGATAATTGTATCACCTACGTGAATATCTCTACCAATTGCATATGCATTTGCTAATTTCTCTAGCGCTACAATATTATTTGATGGTTTATCTGTTTTACCATTTATTCCAACTAATTCTCCTTGTTCAAAATGTAAAGTCACTTTTTCTTCCCCTTCTTTTTGCAATTGTGAAGGATATGCTTCACTAGGTAATGGTGTACCAGAAGTTAAAGTTTCTTTTCCTCCTACACTTGTTCCCCAAAGTCCTTTATTGATAGAATATTGTGCTTTTTCCCAAGAATAATGTACACCATTTTTAGACAAATAATCTACTTCTTCTTGTCTTGACAATTTTAAATCTCTAATTGGAGTAATTATTTCAATCTCTGGAGCAATTGTCTGGAAAATTAAATCAAATCTAATTTGGTCATTTCCTGCTCCTGTACTTCCGTGTGCAATTGCCTCTGCTCCTACTTTCTTAGCATATTTTATTGCTTCAATAGCTTGAAAAACACGCTCGGCACTTACAGATAATGGATAAGTATTGTTTTTTAATACATTTCCAAAAATCAAATATTTTATAGCTTTATCATAATACTTATCTACGATGGTAAGATTTGCATGTTGTGCACTTCCTAATTCGTAAGCTCTTTCTTCAATAGCATTTAATTCTTCTTCATCGAAACCTCCTGTATTAATAAGTACAGTGTGGACTTCATATCCTTTTTCATTTTTTAAATATTTAAGGCAATACGAAGTATCTAATCCTCCGCTATAAGCTAATACAACTTTTTTCATAATTTTATTTTTTTAAGAAAAGGGCTTGTTTAATTGATTTTAATCTATTGAGTACTTTTACGTTAAAAGGATGTTTTGGCGGATCCTTTTGTTTTTCTTTTGGATCGTACAACATTCCTGTACATAAGCACATTTTATTTTCTTTACTTTTTAATATTTCATAATTTGTACAAGTTTTGCAACCTGCCCAAAAGCTTGGATCACTTGTAAGTTCTGAAAAAGGAACTGGTTTATATCCTAAATCTGAATTAATTTTCATTACTGCCAAACCAGTTGTGATTCCAAATATTTTTGCATCTGGAAATTTTTCTAATGAGTAATCAAAAACTTTAGATTTAATTTTTTTGGCTAAACCTAAATTTCTGTAATCTGGATGTACTATCAAACCAGAATGAGCCACAAATTTGCCATGTTGCCAACTTTCGATATAGCAAAAACCTGCAAATTTACCATCTACCAAAGCAATCAATGCATCTCTGTTCTCCATCTTTTTCTGGATATATTCAGGAGTTCTTTTGGCAATTCCGGTACCTCTCAATAAGGCAGACGACTCTATAGTATCGCATATTTCTTGCGCATATTTATAATGTTCTTCTTGTGTTACAACAATAGAGATCTTCATTTCAATAGTTGAAGTTAGGGTTAAAAAATAAGACATGATTTTTCTTCTGAAACCCAAGAGTTGCTTCAGCAAAATTAAATAAAAAATACGTAAAACCCTTAATATCAAAAAGATGACATTGAGATAATTTTAAATAAAATGTACTTGTAGGATGTGTTTGTCCAAAGGACAACTTAGGTAATTTCAAAACAAAAAAATGAATATAAATACATACGACGAAAAACTCTTGTGAATACTATAGAGATAGCATCCGTACTTCGGGAGAAGTAACAGGCAAGTTTGTCCGTGAGATAGAAATTATATGTAAACTCATTTTATTCATTGGTGCAAATTTACATCTTTTTTTTAATTACAATACATTATTGATAATTTGTAACATTTTTTTAATATTATGTTGCTTTTATCAATTTATCTCATTTCTACACTTAAAAAATCAACTAAAAATTAAACTTTTAATAAAAAATCGGCTATCTGAGTTAAACTCAAATAGCCGATTTTAATTATTTATATCTTTATTGCTCTTTAAAAAAGCCTAAAAATTATAATTTTTATTGAATATTTATCTATTCAAATTATTCTTTCGTAAATTCTAATACTTGCGAATTTTCTAAAATTGTCATGTTTAATCCAGTTTTAGTAAATGCAAATCTTAATCCAGCTCTTACCGATTCAAAAGTATCTGCCGCATTCGCAACAGGCTGAACTGGAAATTTAGGATAATTAGGAAGCTCTACAGTTAAAGCACTATTTTTTTCGGTAAAAGTAATTTTTAAAGGTGTTTTTTTACTAGAATAAGTCCCTAAATAAGGGTCTAAAACAACATCTTTTTCTAATTTACCACTTCCGGCCGTCCATACGTTGTTTGCCTCATTACTATCAGGAAAAACGTGATCAGGATCTATAGTAACACTTTCGATTTCTTCTGTTGAGTCAAATTTGAAAGACCATTCTATGTTTCTTTGCCAGATTTCAACTGGTAATTTCACTCTGGAAACTTTTCCGCTTTTAGTTTTCACATCAATTACAACAGGCATTACCATTTTTTCAAAGTTCTCAATAGTAATAATCACTCCTTTTGCAGGGTCATTTTTCACATATTTAATTGAGTTAATACCTTGGTCAAAGCGCCAGTTGTTAACATACCAACCTCTCCAGAACCAGCTTAAATCTTCTCCTGCAACGTTTTCCATTGTTCTAAAGAAATCATCTGGCGTAGGGTGTTTATAAGCCCAACGGTCAATATAAGTACGGAAAGCTGTATCAAAACGCTCTTTTCCTAATACTTGTTCTCTTAAAATTACCAAACCTGAACTTGGTTTAAAATAACATAACATCCCAATATTTGCCTCCTTCATATTATCTGGAGAGCTCATAATAGTTTCTAACTTAGGATTCGTGAATGCCTCAGCCATTTTATGCAAATCCTTCGGTGCATCTTTATATTCACCTTTATTAAATTCGGCAGAACTCAATGAATTAATAAATGTATTAAATCCTTCGTCCATCCAACCAAATAATCTTTCGTTTGAACCTACAATCATAGGAAACCAGATGTGTCCAAACTCATGATCTGTAACACCCCATAAATCTTCTCCTTTTGATTCCCAGCTACAAAATACAATTCCTGGATATTCCATACCTCCCTCATTCCCTGCTACGTTTGTTGCAACTGGATAAGGATATTCAAACCATTTATTTGAGTAATTTTCAATTGCACCTTTAGTATATTCTGTCGAACGTCCCCAAGCAGCATTTCCATCACTTTCAACAGGATATGCAGAAAGAGCCAATGATTTTTTCCCGCTAGGCAAATTAATCTTAGCACCATCTAAAATAAAAGCAGCCGAAGATGCCCAAGAGAAATCACGTGCATTTTTTATTTGATAATGCCATGTTTTTTCTCCATTTCCATTAGCTTTTGCAGCTGCAACTTCTTCGGCTGAACGAATCATAACCGTTTTATCACTTAGTGCAGCATCTTTAAAACGTTTTTGTTGTTCTGCAGTATACACTTCTGGAGCATTTAATAATTCTCCTGAAGCTACTACAAAATGATTAGCAGGAACTGTCAACTTTACATCAAAATTACCATATTCCAAGTAAAATTCCGATGCTCCTAAATATGGATGTGTATTCCAGCCTCTTACGTCATCATACACACACATACGTGGATACCATTGTGCAATTGTAAATATTTTACCGTTTTTAGTTTCAAGAACTCCTGTTCTATCTGACCCTTCATTTGGAGCTATATAAGAGAAATCAATTTTAATTTTAACGCTGCTTCCTTTCGCTGCTAGCTCTTCTGGAAGAAAAATTTGCATTCTTGTATCTGTAACAACATATTTAGCATCAACTTCAACCGATTTTTTCTTACCAAGTACAGTAACTTTTACCGATTTAATTTTATTTCCACCATCAAAAACTTGTCCTTGAGCGCCGTTACGGCTTCCTGTTAATGGCACTACTGCATTTCCTCGTGAATCTTCTTTGAATAGATTTTGATCCAAATTAAGCCAAACAAATGACATTTTATCTGGACTATTGTTGGTATATGTAATCTCGTCTGTACCAATAATTTCATTAGTAACTCCATTTAACTTCGCAGTTATCTTATAATCTGCTCTGTTTTGCCAGTACTCTGGACCAGGCTGACCACTTGCAGAACGGGTAGTTGTTCCGTTTTTAGAATAAAATAATGGAGAGAATGCATCATAATAATCATATTTAGAAATAGGATTAGTTGTCGCAGTAGGAACTTGTTGTGCCCAGGTGGCCGAAATTCCAAACAATAAAGCCATCGTTAACAAGGCTCTTAAAGAGTGTTTTTTCATTTTTGTTGCTGTTTATCTAGCAAATTAATGAAAAAAAAAGCTATTTATGAATTAAATCCTACCGGTTAATACAATTTTATCAAAAAATATTTCATCAGCTTTTTTACCTATAAATTAAATTTATAAATATATTTACAACTCATTCTTAAACCATTCAAAAACTAAATTTTGACTACAATTATTTCAAATTCAAAACTTACTGCTTCTATTAAACATGCCGGAGCCGAATTATTTTCATTAAAAAACAACGATAATAAAGAATTCATTTGGGAAGGAAACCCAGATTTTTGGGGTAAACACTCCCCTGTTTTATTCCCAATTGTTGGTACTTTAAAAAACAATACTTACACCGTTAATGATATATCTTATCACTTGCCACGTCACGGATTTGCAAGAGATATAGAATTTAATCTAGTTTCTAAAACTGACGAAAGTGCCATTTTTTCGATTCAATCTAATGCAGAATCGTTGAAAGTATATCCGTTTGAATTTGAATTACAAATAATTTATACTCTGATAGATTCCCAATTAGACATCCAATATAAGGTAATCAACAAAGATGATTCTAAAATGCCTTTCTCTATCGGTGCACATCCTGCAATTGCGTTACCAGGAAATTTTGAGAATTACGCTTTAGAATTTGAGAAACAAGAGTCTCTAAAATATTCTTTGCTCGAAAATGATTTGATATCTAATAAAACAAAACAATTAGAAACGAAAGAAAATCAAATTGAGCTAAATTATCAACTATTTGAAAATGATGCTTTAATTTTTAAATCATTAGAGTCAAACTCGCTAACCATTTTAGAAAACAACAAACCATATATAAAAGTAGATTTTGCAGATTTTCCTAGTTTAGGTATTTGGACAAAAGAAAATGCTCCTTTTATTTGTATCGAACCTTGGTTTGGTTATTCTGATACTCCTGAAAACACAGGAAATCTTTTCGAAAAAGAAGGAATAGTAACTTTAGATGCAAATCAAACATTTAACTCTAAATTTAGTATCGAAATTCTATAATCTTATCTTGATATATTATGTTAACATTTAATTTTTCTCCATTTCCAGTACTCGAAACGGAACGCTTAATTATTAGAAGAGTAACCAATGAGGATGCAAACGAAATTATAGCACTTCGTTCTAATCCTGAAACTATGAAATACATTCCAAGGCCACTCACAAAAACTACTGAACAAGCATTAGAACATATAGCTCAAATTGATAGTACAATTGAAACTAACGAAGGAATCAATTGGGGAATAACACTAAAAGGCGATTCCAAAGTAGTTGGAATTATTGGCTATTATAGAATAAAACCAGAACATTATCGTGCCGAAATTGGCTATATGCTATTACCTGAACTTCACGGAAAAGGAATTATTCCTGAAGCTGTAAAAACAGTAATTGATTATGGTTTTAATGAAATGAAACTACACTCAATCGAAGCCGCTATTGATCCTGACAATTTTGCATCAGAAAGAGTATTACAAAAAATTGGTTTTGTAAAAGAAGGGCATTTTAAAGAAGTCGAATATTATGAAGGCAATTTTTTAGATAGCGTAATTTATTCGTTATTAAACAAAAAGTAATTCATAGCAATATCTTTTTTTATTGATTCTTGTTAAATTTTAACTTTATAACAATACAACATATTTCATTCCGTTATATTTGCACCCAAAACTAGCAACCCAAACTAACTTATTGCTAGTAATTACTAGATTTTATGAAAAATTTATTTGCCCTAATCGTTCTACTATTTTCAATTCAATCCCAAAGTCAAACTTATATTAAAGCAAATGCACTTACCGCTTTAGTAGCAATTCCAGATATCGCCGTAGAAACAAGCATTGGTGAGAAATTAACCCTGAATGTTGATTTAATGGCTTCTTTTTGGGAATCATTTGATGGAAAAAGCCCAATGAAATTTGTCACCTTTACTCCGGAAGTTCGTTACCATTTTAATGAGAAATTCAATGGTTTATACCTTGGTGGTCATATTGGAGGTGATATATATCAAATTCAAAAATGGAACTACTGGGATAGTAACAATTACGAAGATGGTTTTGGATACAGATTGGGAGCTACGCTAGGCTATCAAAAGAAACTAAATGATAAATTCATGCTAGATTTTTTTGTTAGCGGAGGGTGGCACCAAGGTTTTTACAAAGGCCTTTATAATGACGGTACACCTGGTCGTTATGAAAAAGCCCATGATTACAACAAAAGTGGAGAATGGTTACCTTACGGTGGTGGTGTAATGATTTCGTATAAATTAAATTAATTTATACGGGAAATTTAGGAATTGATTTTATATATAAATCTTCTACCTTTTTTCTAGCCCAATCCGTTTTTCTTAAAAAAGTCAAACTAGATTTTATACTAGGATTTGAAGTAAAACATTTAATCGGAATTAATTCTCCCAAAGTATCAAATCCATAATACTCTACTAGTTTTTCTAGTATTGTTTGAAGGGTGATTCCGTGTAGAGGATTTTTATCTTGATTTTGCATTTAATATTTTTTAAATAAATAATAAAAAGACCGTACTATGAAAAGTACGGTCTTTCTTTTTTACAAAATTACTAAATTGAAATTTAAATAATCTCCTAAATATTAGAATATGAATTTAAATCCGAAAGAAAGTGGAGAAGTTAAATTTGGATTACTTCCTCCTAATGCCCCATTATAATAAGAATCAACATTAGCAACGTGTGCTAAACCAAAATGAGTTACCGTAGTTTTAGAACCATCTTTAGGATCTAAAGTTGTAGATGTAAAATTAGCTAAATCATAAGAGAACTCAACTGAGAAATATTTTGTCACGAAGAAATCAAATCCACCTGATAAAGACAAACCAAATTGGTTTACTTTTAATTCACTTTCTTTTTCTTTTCCAGTGATTATTGGTGCTGCCAATTGTCCGAAGAAATATAAAGAACCAGCAACATTCCAATATTTTCTAGCTAAAGGCTGAATAACTATTAAATTAGAATTTGCAGCAGTTCCTTTATCTGAATCTGCTTTTATATTAATATATCCAAGCCCTGCTCCAACAGCTACAGATGGCGTAATAAATTTACCTACAACTGGCATTACTAATAAATTTGTGCTTTTTACATCATCTGTTTTAGTCTGTTGGTAACCAAATTGCGATGTTACAAACCATGCACCTTTTAGACCTTGATTTGCTTCCTGAGCTTTTACCGTTAAGCCTACTAATACAATACTAACTAATGTTAAAATTTTTTTCATGTTTTTAAGTTTTTGTTATAAATTATTTAACAAACTTAGGCGTAAGGTTTTTCCTGAAGAATGATTAAAATCATAGGTTTAAAAAAATCTTTAATTATCTTTGATTTCATTAAAGTTTTTCTTTTTTATTCTACATTTGCAATCCTATGTTAAAAACTGTCAATATACTCAATAAGAGAGCCCGTTTCGATTACGAAATAATAGATACCTATACTGCTGGAATTGTTTTAGCGGGAACCGAAATCAAATCAATACGTCTTGGTAAAGCAAATATTACCGAGAGTTTTTGTGAATTTAGTGGTAATGAACTTTTTGCCATAAACACTTATATAGAAGAATACGCTTTTGGAAATCAATTCAATCATAAGTCAAGAAGCGAAAGAAAATTGCTTTTGAATAAAAAAGAATTGAAGAGTCTTCAGAAAAGTGTACAAGCAAAAGGACTAACAATCATCCCTTTGAAACTATTTACTAATGAAAAAGGATTAGCAAAACTGCAAATCGGTCTTTGTAAAGGAAAGAAAAATTACGACAAACGCGAATCTTTAAAAGAACAAGATACCAAACGTGATTTAGATAGAATTAAAAAAGCTTTCTAATTTTTAATCCTCTTTTAATAAGAGTTATTTCTCGATTTTTATACTTATTTTTACTACAATAAATTCTAAATTTCAAGTTTATGAAAAGAATATTTGTTGTATTAACCGTCATCTTATTCTATGGTTGCGGTACTAGTTCTACAATTGTTAGTAGCTGGAGAGATCCTAAAATAACAATTAGTTCAGAAAATTTCAAAAAAATATTAGTCGTAGCTTTAGTCAAAGATGAAGAAACACGAAGAATTACGGAGAACAGAATTGCTGCCAGCAGCCCTATCTTCCATACTTCTTATCAATTCTTAAATCAGATTAATAATGACTTAACAAATGATCAGAAACTAAAAATATTAAACGACGAAAATTTTGATGGTGTTGTAACAATGCGTTTAGTCAGTAAAGAAAAACAAACTGATTATGTACCAGGAATTGATACTAGTATTTATTACGGTGGCTATAATGGTTTATATGGAGGCGCTTTTGGTGGTTGGTACGGTATGTACGCAACTGATTTCTATTCTCCAGGCTATTATGTAGAAAACACATTTTATATCGTAGAAACCAACGTTTTCTCTTTAAAACACAATAAATTAATCTGGACAGGCACCACACAATCATCAGATATAACAGATATAGGTGCAACAGTAGATGATATTATGAGAACTGTCGTAAATGAAATGAAAAAAGACGGAACGCTTCCTAAAAAATAATTTCTTTTAAAATAAATCCTAAAATAGCATCGAATAAATTTGATGCTTTTTTTATTTAAAAAAAAAATGACTAAACTTGTCTTGACAATTAAAACCTGCTTTTTAAAATGAAAACGATTCTTAAAAATGCCAGAGAGAAAAAAGGATTTAAAACCCGAGAAGTAGCGCAGTTATTAGAAATTGACCAAGCTTTAATAAGTAAATTTGAAAGCGGTACCCGAAAACCCACAAGAGAACAAATCGTTAAACTTGCCTCATTGCTTGAAATTGATTTTGAAAACTTATTAATTCTTTGGCTAAAAGAAAAAATAATACACGAAATCGGTCAAGAAGAATTTGCACTTAAAGCACTACATCTTGCAGAAATCGAAATTCAAAATAACAAAAAAGTAGTTGCTTCGGTAATATTATCAACGCTACAGAACGTTTTGGATGAAATTGAAATTTTAAAAACCAAAGTCCAATCGTTCCAACAATTTGAACTACACCGAATTTCTAAAATTTTAGAACTAGAATTTACATATGAAAGTAATCGTTTAAACGAAAACACATTAACATTACAAGAAACCAAAGCAGTAATTAATGAAGGATTAACAATTGCGGGTAAAACAATGCGCGAGCACTTAGAGGCCGTAAATCACCATGAAACTATTTCTTATATTAAAGATTTGACTCAAAAAAACAGCCCTGTTAACGAAAAAGAATTTCTCAATATTCATAACTTGATTTCAAGAGGAATTAAACCTGACTATGCGGGAAAATATAAAAATGATGCCCTCATTATTCGCGAAATGGCTTCCTTTTTTAGCTGGTTTGAAACGAATAAAAATAGCTTACATCCAATATTATTAGCTTCTGAAGTACATTTAAGAATTATAAAAATTACCCCATTCGAAAGTGGAAACACACAAATAGCTCATTTATTAATGAATTGGATATTAATACAAAATGGCTATGTCTTTGCTACAATACAAGGAGATACAGAACATAAAAACGAATATCTGAGCATTCTTGAGAAAAGTCAAAATCAAAATGATGAATCTATTTTTATAAACTATGTTGCACAAGTAGAAAAGGAAAATTTACAACGCGCCATCCAATTAGTTTCTCAATAATTACATTATTAGAGTATAAACATTTAAAAATGTTTTTTTTTCACCATTAAGAAATTAAGAAAAATTAAGTTTAATCTAAAACAAA
>NZ_NCWQ01000111.1:0-12838 GCF_002156885.1 Flavobacterium sp. AJR
AAATTAATAATTAAAAAATTTTTATTATGTCGTTTTTAACATCGTTGTCAGTAGCCGGAAAGGACTACAAAGTATTAAATGTAAGTTATGATTTAGCTCAAGAAACAGATGCTTCTGGGCGTCCATCTACAGTAACACGTGGTGGTAGAATCATGATCGAAGTAGAATCAACTGGTAGCACAGAATTGTTCGAATGGATGACCAATAATTTCGAAAGAAAAGATGGGTCAGTAAAATTCATCAAACGTGATTCGAATGCTACATTAAAAGAGTTGAAGTTTACAGAAGCTTACATGGTTAAGTACAAGGAGAACTTTGATCATAACAGTGCTACTCCGTTAACGGAAACTTTTATGATCTCAGCTCGTAGAATTTCGATGGGCGGAGGAGAATTTGATAATGCTTGGGTTTAATCCTTTGGACTTTATCAAACTTAATTAAGCTTGAATCTATTAAAGGAAGTCCATTAACTGGACTTCCTTTTTTTGTTTAATCTTTAAGATTTTGGCTTAATTCTTTCAGACTTGTTAAACTAGATTTTATATACACATAATTAAAAAATAATAAACATGAGTTTTTTAGCAAAATTAGAATTAGATAATGAAGTTTTTAATGTTTTAGAATTTGATGTAACCTTTGACCAAGGGACAGATAATAACGGAAAACCTGCAAATAAAACCAAAGGTGGACAAATTAGGCTGGTTGTTGAGAGCACACATACCGATTTATTTTCGGATTGGATGGTTTCGCACACTAGTATAAAAGATGGTAAAGTTATTTTTTACCGTAGAGACGCCATGAGTACCATGAAAAATGTAACTTTTAAGAAAGCGTATTGTATCTCTTTCCATGAAAGTTTTCGTAGCGAGGGTGCTAACCCTATGACTACAAAAATTCTTATTACATCCAATGAAATAAAAATTGGTAATACTGTATTTGAGAATAATTGGAAAAATTCTTAAAAATATACTTGTTTACTATGGCAGTTTAAAAAGTGCTAATAGAAAAAAATAGCTATCATACTTATTGGCAGATTGCCGTTTTAGATATGTATATCTGAATAAAAACAAGTATAAAATTTAGGTTATGAAAATAAACAAGGTACAGTGGTTTGAGAAATTAGCTTTCTTATTGCTTCTTTTGGCATCTATTGGATGTAAAAAAGAACCAAAGCAATGGAAAGAAAAATGTATCATATATAAAGATAGTTTATATAAAATTCCTTTGGATACAATCCTTTTATTCGAAAAAGATAGCAATTACGTAAAAAAAGATGGATATTATAGGGTGTTTTCCAGCTATAATACGGGTAATTATTTTGAGGGTAAAATTAAAAATCACAAAAAGGCTGGTTCATGGAAATTATACTTTGACGAGGCTTTGCGAAGCAAAGAAAATTATAATGATAAGGGAGAATTGGATGGTTATGCAATAGATTATGATCAGTCTAATGGCGATTTTGTTTCGGTTTACCATTTTATAAATGGAGAGCAAGAAGGAGTCCAAAAGGAATATCATTCAAATAACATTTTAGCCAGAGTGTATACATTACATAAGAGTTATAATTATAGAGATGAATATGTGTGTTACGACGAAAAAGGAAAAATTATTTATAAAGAGAATTTTGGAAAAGAAGGTACGGGCTATTATAAAGAATTTAAAAATGATACGATAATTAAAGAAGGAACAATATTAAAAGATAAGTATGTGGGAATGTATATTAATCGTGAATATTTATATGATGGCTCAGTAGCAATAGAACAAACTTTTTATAATAAAAATGGAGGTATGTATAAGGCAAAAAAATCTGGGAATTTAGAGTTTTATAAGTCGAAAGGAGATTCTATCGTTTATTATTATTTAAATAATAAAACCAGAATAACTACTTTTTTAAAAGGCAAAATTATTAAAAATGAGATATATAATGATACTCTTTTGTAATAAACTCTTAAAGAGTTAAGATTTGTTAATTGAATAAATAATATGATTTTATAGTAAAATAATATAGAATTATGGCAATAGAAAAAATAGCTAGTGCTGCTGAGAGGTTAGGTAATAATCCTGATATTATGAATAGTTATAGAGATTTTTATAATCTAAAAGAATATATTTTAACAAAAAATAAGGATTTGGGAGGATATCTTAAGCCATCTAAATTTCCTGCTGCCACATATTTTATTGAAGAATGGAAGAAGTATAGCCAAGCTCAGATGAAGTATTTACTTTATTTGGCAGATTTGAATGATAAAGAGATTAATCTAAAAAATTATTCAAAGTTTAAGAATGCTTATGAAAAGTGGCCTAATGGATATTACGTAATTTATTATGGTAAAAATGCGAAATGGGCCTGTAATTTATTTGTAGGTGAGGCATTACATATGGCTGGATATGAGCTGAGAAATGGAAACAAATACTATTCGGCAAAAGACATTTGGGAAGCTAAAGGGATTCTTAAAATAGTTGATAAAAAAGATGTAGAGAGAGGAGATATTGCGGCATTTGGAGGTAGTCATGTAGAGATTGTCACGAAAGTTAACAGAGGGCAAACATTCTTTGATGATGATTTTTGTTCTAGAGGTGCAGGTCGCGGGTCTTCAGATTTTGGCACAGAAAAATGTGAAGGTTTTGCTGGAAATAGTAGAGAAATTGATAATGAAAACATTCGATTTTTAACTATTAGAAAATAGTAAAACAAATTTAAAAAAGATTTTCTTTTATTGTAATTATATAAGTTAAATAAAAAATAGAGGAATTATAAATTATGGAACATATTGTAAAAAGAACACCTCGTTTAGATATTGATATTGACACCAAAAATAAAAGTATTCTAGTAATTCAACGCTGGAAATATAATTGGCTTGCAAATGGATTTCCTGAGTGGAGTTATAACGAGAAACAGAAAATGCATCAGGCTTTTGAAAAGGAAATGGATATAACATGGAATAGAAAAGCTAGATTAAAACCTGTGGGGAGTTCGCCCTTTGCAAAGAAACATAAGAATGATGTTTTTAGATTGTCTTTCGATATTAAATGGGTTGTTAGCGGTGAACATTGGAGTGTTGACATAAGTAAGGTTGCATCAAGAGATTTTACTAATAGACCAAATGTAGCATGGAATATTCGTAAAATAAAATTATATACGGTTGATATACAGAGCTTACACAAAGTAGGAGCTCCGAAAAGTGTATCCCAAAAAAATATATCTCATGAATTCGGACATGCTATTGGAAACAGTAGTTCAATTGTTAATATGCATGCTGATGAATATCGTGCTGGAGGTGCTTTCTATGACGATAAAGTTAGTATCATGAATGTGGGAATGGAATTAAGAACGAGACATTTCGATTATGTTCTTCGAGAGATACGTACTATGATGCCTAATACAAATTTTAATTTATCCTTATGAGAAAAATATATTTAGTATTAATTTTTTGCTTGGTTACTTTGATATGTTGTAAAGATAAACAAGGAAATGAGATTAAAGATAAAAAGAGTATGGTCACAAAGGAATATATTTCAAAAATCTCTTATGAAGAGGCGTTAAGTTACTACGGAGAACCATCTGAGGCAACTGTTTTTGAGAATGCTAAACAAAATGAAATTTTCCCAGGTATAAGAGCAGGAATAGGAAAATATTATAAAGGTGGAGTCAAAATAAGTATAAAAGAAGCTATATGGAATAAAAACGATTCTATACAAATTGCGGTATGGTACACTAAAAAACAAAATCAATGGATGCCTTTTGATAGCTTTGAATACAATAGACATACTGATTTTTAGAGAATAATAAGGTAAATTTTAATTCAACCTAGTTTTTAATAGAATATTAAAATTTAATAAATAAACATCCAAAATATTTGAAAAGCATTTTGATTTCCGATTAATTTTTGATTTTAATTCATAACTAGAATAAACTAAAAAAAAGAAATAATGGCATTACAAACAATCACAATAATAAAAATAGGCGAAACAATAATTAAGAATTTTAGCCATTTGCAGATAAATCAGGAAATTCATGACCATCATACTTTTTCGGTAGAAGTACGTCATGATATATTGGTAAACCAATTACAAAGCGTAATGCCTATTTCTCAAAAATTGATAGGAGAAAAAATAAGCATTGAGATAAAAGCAATACCAGATTTAGACGATCTTATGGTTGTAACAAATCCTAAGGACTATATCATGCAGTTTTATGGAATTGTTACCGAGATTAGTATGCAAAAATCCCGTGTTAGGGATATGGAAGAAACTATAATGATACAAGGAAAAAGTGTCTCTATAGGTATGGATTGTGGTCCCGAATCGAATTCATTTACAAAAATGACGATTGAGGATATTGTTAATAAGGTAAAATCAGATTATGAAATCGATATGGATGTAAGCCCATATCATAAAGATAATTTGGCTTATACAGTGCAGTATAACGAAAGTGATTTTGATTTTCTAAATCGTTTGGCAATGCGTTACGGGCAATGGTTTTATTACAACGGCCGTACAATGGTTTTTGGAAGTCCGGGAAGCCCTGGAGGAGAACCAAAACTTGTTTATGGAGTTAATATGCAAAACTTTAGTTATGACATAAAGTTAGCTCCTACCTTGTTTAAAACCATAGAAAATGACAATCGTAAAGGAGATCATTTCCCTGATAGTACAGCTAAATTTGGAAATGAAGTAGATGGGTTTCATCAAAATTTTATAAATAAATCCAATCAGGTTTTTAATAAAGAGACCGTGATACAACTTAACCAAAATGGAGTAGGTGGAGATGGTAAAAATGCTTCTGAAGAGTATGCTAAAAACAAGATGCGTTCTGCTTTGGGTGGGATGATGAAGATAGAAGCTTCTAGTGAAGTTCCAGGAATTACATTAGGGAATACGGTAAGAATAAGTGGTGTCGATGTACAACTTGAGAGTTCTTATAGAGTGACTCAAATAACACATACTTGTGATGACGGAGGAGGGTATGAAAATTATTTTACTGCAATAAATTTTAGTGGAGCTGTATTCTCACCAAGAACTGATCCGGATTTAATCCCACGTTGTGAGAGTCAGTCGGCAATAATCATATCTAATGATGATCCCGATGGACTTGGTGGTGTAAAAATACAAATGCCGTGGCAAGAAGCCAAAGGAGAAACAACTCCTTTTATTCCTATGATTCAACCACACGGAGGTAGTGATAAAGGTTTTTATTTTATTCCTGAAGTAGGCGAAAAAGTCTTTGTAGATTTTCAGGCTAGTAACGCCGAAATGCCAGTGGTGGTAGGAACAATGTCTAACAGAAGTGCCAAAAGCGGTTATAGTACTCCAAATAACGATATGAAAGTGATGCATAGTCGCTCTGGGACAAAAATGGCTTTTAATGATGCAGAGGGAAGTATTTTAATCGAAGACCCAAGCGGAAATACTTATGTTATGGATGGAAAAGGGAACATTAATGTAACTGCACCAAAGAACATGACTTTTAATGTAGGCGAAGATTTTACTATTAATGTAGGTAAAAATATGACAACCCAAGTAGGCGAAGATAAAACTACAGACATAGGTAAAAATAAATCGACAACTGTAACAGAAAAAATAAGTTTACAAGCTCAAGAGTATAAGCAAAATATTAAGAAGAATAAAACTATAGCTATAGGTGGTGACTTAAATGAAACTACTAAAACAACAACTCATAACGCAACAGGGGGAGATATATTGATAAAAAGTTCCGGTATTTCAAGGTTGTTGGGTTCTAAAGATGCCAAAGTAAATAAAGGATAAATGATAAGAGGAAATATAAAAAAACTTTTAGATATTTATATGAAAATTTGGCGATCTATTTTTGATTACGGCCACTTATTATCTCGAAGTCACTTTTGGTTATTTATTATTGTCAATTTTATTAGCATTTTTGTTATTCTTGAAATTTGCGAATTTTTAGAAAACAATGATTTTACAGGATTATTTTATTGGTTGTTTATATTATCAACAATTAATGCAGGAATACAAAGAATGAATGATATAAAGAAACCGAGATACTATTTATTTGTACCATTATACAATATTTTTTTATTGTTACAAAAGGGAGTCGTCAATGAGGAAGAACCTAAAACTCATGTAAGTGGGTTTGATCTTATAAAAATATTTTTATATTCAATCCTCATTTGGGTGTTAAATGTAATTTTAGTTGTTGCTTTATATGATTCATATTCAATGAATGATATTGTATTAGTACCAATGTTTTCAGGTTTTTGGACGCTATTATTTTTAATAATTTTTGTAATACAAGTTGATCACTTTAAAAAAGAGATATCAAATAAAAACTTATTTACTTACTTTCTTCAATTTATTCTTTCTAGTTCAATTATTACATTATTAATTATTACGCAAAGTTGGAATAGAAATTAAAAAAATATTATTTGTATAGAATTGACTTAGTCTTTAATTATTTGAGAAATATTAGAATATGAAAATATTAAAAAATCTTACAACATCAATATTCTGTTTACTAATTATAGTAGCGTTGTTAACAACATTAACTAGCTCTTGCCAGCATAAAAAACAAGATAAAGAAATGAATGAACCAAAATTTGAATACGAGGGTAATATTTGTAGTCCATTAGGTTACCCAATAGATGTTTATGAAGGTGGTTTAGAATCATCATCTGGATCTACAAGTTTATATTTAGGAGTGACTACTGGTAGGTGGGGAAGTAATGGTGGAGGAATGAGTCATAGCGAAAAAGCAGTACCAAAACGTCTTAATGTTACTTGGTTAGCATATGCCGAGGATACATTTTATACAATAGATTGTGATATAGATTATGACAAAATGCTACGATTGTTCAAAGAAGGTTATCAAGATAGAATGTGGTTTTTGAATGACGGAAGATACCAAACTGATACTTTTAATGCTATTGTAGTAGGTTTTGCTCCTGGAGGTGTAGTTGTAATATGGCTTAATGGTGCGGGAATGCAGGTAGAAATAGGACGTTATCAAGGAAAAAAAATTGTAATTCCGCAAAGCGAGATAGGTGGCCTTGACAATCATGAGCGCTTATTATTTGATCCTGAATACCGTAAAGAAACGATGCTAAATAAGGAAATTGTACCTATAGAGATTCAAGAAGCTAATAAAAATAAGCCTATCCCTTATGGGCTTTGGGATAGTTACAGAAAACGCTACTCTTGGAGACCTATTTTTACACAAAACACTTTTGGAGATTCTACGATGACAGTAATATTTACTAGATTAGATATGTTTAATGGAGAGTTCGGATCTTTGTTTGACCAATCTTTAGTTGATAATGAATTTATAAAACAAGCTGTACCAAAACGAGTAAATTTTGGATGGAAAGACAAAAAGGGGCAAGTTTATTCAGGGACACTAAATTTTGATGAAAAAGAAATATTTGACGCCTATAAAGAAATCTATAAAGAGGATGATGAGGCTCTAGCTGAATTAGTATTTCAAATAAATATTCCAAATACTTTTATTACAGTAATGCTAAAAAGCAAGGATAAAGAGGTTCATATCAATAAAGGAACAAAAGTTGAAGTTTTTAAATCGGATAGAAAATTTTAAGCCATGGGTAAATCATTTGTTTATAATACAGGTACAAGCGAAGATGTAATTCCTAAAAAGTACGAAGAACTAACATTTGGTCTTTTTTTTGATGGAACATTGAACAATCTTGAAAATACAAAACTCCGTAAAAAGTATCGTGATGAGGGATTTATGAATAATGAAAAAAAAGATGATTATACTTTTGATGAAGCTGGAGAAAAAGCGCGAAAATCAGCTCGTGATGCTGAAGATGATAACTATAGCGATAGTAGTGGTTTTAGTGATGAGAAAAGGAAATATCTAGAAGCAGCTCATCGAAATGGTATTATGGATATTTTTACAAAAGGAGCAAAGGCCTTAGATAAAATGGGAGTCGATAACAGTTTTGGTAACGATTATACAAATGTAGCCCGTATGTCGTTGTGTTGCAAAAACGATTATAAAATATATATAGAGGGTATGGGGACCAATGATAATGCTCGTGATGTCGATCAAGGTTTCCAGTACGGATCGGGTAATACTGGTATTAGAGCTAAAGTAAGGAAGGCATGTGAATTATTGGCTAAAAAAATTAAGAAAGTAAGCGATGATGATGGTAATAAAATTGTAACCCAAGTTACAGTTGATGTATTTGGTTTTAGTCGTGGAGCAGCATCGGCACGAAATTTTGTATATGAAATAACTGAGAAGGCTCCTTTGGTATTAGTAAAAACGGGTGAATACGATGAAGATAAAATATTTAAGGATAGTAGTAAGATAAGAGAATCGCGAAAGCAGCAGGATGTTATTGACAAGCCTCGTTATGTTGAGTTTGGTCGCGATAGTGGAATTCCTGCTATGCCATCCGGAGGTCTTAAAGCCTTGCCTAAAAAAAATATGAAACCCATATACGGAAAAGGAGATAGTGATGGTAAACCTGTTGATCCATCCTTAATAAAAAATGGGAAAATGCCAGAAATGGGACATTTAGGCTATTCATTACTTAAGTTAGGATTAAAACCTGAATTGTTAGATGAACTCAGAATTATAGTTCGATTTGTAGGGCTTTATGACACGGTATCCTCTTATGAGGAAGATGGAGATGGAACATTAAAAGAAGAAGATGGTGGTACACTTCTGAAAGGTGCTGGACATCTATATAAAAGTAAGTTTAAAGACGATGTATTACAGTTACAGCTTAATAAATTAGATGCTGCTCAAAAAATAGTTCATTTTACTGCAAAAGATGAACATAGGGAAAATTTTGATTTAACAAGAGTACCTCAAAATGGTTGTGTAATAGAAAAAAACCTACCAGGTGTACATTGTGATATAGGCGGGGCTTATGAAAATGGAGAAGAAGTAGTTGATGAGCTTGAAACAACGAATCACTTTGATCCTAATATTTTTTTAAATTTTAAAGGGTACTTAATAAAAAATTATTGGTATAAAGAAGAACAATTATCTGAAGGATGGGGTTTTTTATATAATAAATTAACTGGTACCCGAATGTTAAGAAAGGAATACAGTTATATTCCGTTACATTTTATGGAAGTTTTTTTTAAGGAACTTACCGAAGAAAGACATATGTCTAGAAGTGTGGTTGGCGATTATCCTATTAATAATGATGGTATTCTTGAGGATACTAAGACACACTTAGAAAAGTATGTTTTTAATAAGGGAGGAGTAGAATGGGAGTTTATAGATGATGAGAAAGTTAAATTAATAGAAACTAATGAGAAAATTGATAAGCGAATAAAAGAAGGTAGATTGAACGAATTGGAACAAGAGCCTAGATATGATAACTTAAATCCAAATGACTATAAACCAAAAATAAGGTTGGACTTGGAAAAAATCCCAGGATTAGCCACAGAGCCTGCAGATAAATGGGAAGGTCTAAGTGATCAAACTTTATTACGAATATTGCGAAACGGATATTTTCATTGGTCAGCCAATAAAGATTGGTTGGGTATGGATCCAACAGATAGTAGAATACGAGAAGAGCATTAAAGATTTTGAATATGATACCGAAAATATATTTTTTGGAAGAGTACAACTTAGAACCAGTTTTGAATAAAAAACAACCTTATAGATTTGAAACAACAACAATTGATTTTTCCAATAAAAATTATTTTGAGCAGAAATCACTTATCCGTGAGGTGCGATTTACTTATTATGGAAAAAGAAAAGAGTTGTTTGTTTTTAAGGCATTTATAAGTAAAGTTATGATGTTTTTTAATCAAAAAGAGCAAGATGATAAGTTATTAAGAGAAGATGTTTTTGCATTTGGTAATCTAGAATTAGGTATAAATGGTAAAGGTGAAATTGCAAAAGTTTATAACCTTCGGGAAGCACAGCATCGATGGGAAAGAAGAAAACTAGAATTAAGAAAAGATAATTCAGGGTATGAATTGGATTCTTTTTTTAATGAAATTTCTAATATTTTGGACGATGAAACAAAAATGCTTTTCTTTTTAAATTCTAAAAATATGTATGGTTTATATTTCCATGGGTTGTTCGGGAAAAATGATATAAATGAAGCACCTAAAAAACGAATAGCTACTATTTTAGAGTTTGATGATGTTACAGTTATTGAAAAAATTTGGACTGATAAAAGAGTGCCTAGATTTATAATTAGAGCAGAAGAGGACGATGGCGAATTTAAAAGCATTATTTCAAGCAATGATGTAATAAATAGATATGAAGGCGAACTGATTTATAATAAAGAGAATCAATTGCAGGAAGGTTATCTAGAAATAGAAAACGAAAATATAAACATAAAACATAGTGTAGTATGGGTTGGTTAGATAATATTTTTGGAGGGCTGAGTATGCCTGATTATGATAAAATGTTAAAGGAACGTCTTGAAAAAGAACAAAAGAAAGAGGATGAAATCTTTGACATGAGCAAAAACATTGGTCAGATTAAAGAACGTGTAGAAGAAGATAGTATTACACATAGGATGGCGCAAGATTCTGAGGATGATATAAAAGAAGAAGAAGAAAGGAAAGAAGAAGAAAAAGCAGCAGATAACTTAAAAATTGTTATCGATACAGCAAAGCTGCAATGCGATTTGTGTACTAATCCTAAAGGAGACCTTAAAGTAAATTTTGATACTCCCACGATACAAGACAAAAAAATTGCCACTGTAAAAGAGAAAGATATGAAGAGTCTTATTTTTAAAGGTAATTGCAAGAAAAGCCCACAGAGTGCCAGTCCTTGTGCCTCGGTAATGCAATTGGGAGATTGGAAAGATGTTGGAACGATAAAAGTTCAGGAACAATTTCCTTTGCTGCTTAAAAGTACCATAAAATGTAATTATGGTGGTGTCGATATAAAAATTACCGATAGTGCACAACGTAATGAGCCATCGGATATTGAAGCAGTGCCAAAAGAAGCAAAAAAGAAGAAAATTCTTAGTGCAGTTTGGATGTGTGCAGAAATGAAACAAGAAATTGAAAAGGCTAGTGTTGGTGAAAAAGTAAGCATTTTTGTGACAACAAAAAATTATGAAGAGGGAGAAGAAATATCTTTAGAAATATCGGAGATTGATGATAAAGATTTGACAAAAGGAGTAAAAAAAATAAAAGTTACAGGAAAAATAACGGCAGATGGTACTGCTGAATTGCGAGAAGAATTAGAAATTGAACATGTTTAAAAATAATTTAAAATGGCTACAAGAACATATCAAATTTCAGGTGCTAAAGGTTTTAAAGGAGGAAAAAAACGAATACTTACACTGGTCTGTAAAAGCGAATAAATTTGGTCTTGAAACCCGCGAAAGTCAAGCACCATTAAAAGAAAGGAGCATTAGAACAAAACACCATGGATAAAATAAAAAAAATAGCATCATATTGTACTTTATTAGCTGTTGTTTTTACCCAATTAATTAGTTGCCAAATGAAAAAAGAATTACCGCAATTTCATGTTGAGATGTGCCATCCTGAAAGTAAATATAGAATAGAACCTGTTTATGATAAAATAAAAACTTTAGAAGGGAATTCTGCTTCGTTCCCGTATGGAGGTTCTTCAGGTGAATGGGGTAGTTCTCATAAGTCTTGGACAGAACAGTATGGTACACCTATTGGAGCTGATATTACCTATTATGTAGGATATGAAGATACTTTTTATCGCTTAAATGTAGATTTTCCAGTGGAAACGATGGAGGATTTAACTAAAAGATTTTATGCTAATAATGAAGATTTAGAATATGACGAAGATTTAAAGGAGTATGTATATGAGCGCAAACCGAATCAATATAGAACTTATACTGAGTTTAGAGACCTTGTTTTTGGCTTTGCTCCAAAAGGAATAGTTGTGGTTTGGTTGCGGTATGGAGCTACCCAAAAAGAACTGGGACGTTACCAAGCGGATGTAGTAAAAGACGACGCTGCTTTGGAAAAAAAGTTATTTGCATCATGGTCAATGAATCGAAAACAAGTGCATGAAAATTATTTCAATCCAGATGCAAGCCCTGAAAAATGGGATAATTATCGTAGGAGATACGTTTGGCGACCTATAATAACTTCTACAAAGCCAAATTTCAAACTTTTTGAGGTAATGACTGGGTATTTTAATGCTGAATCTGAAATTGCAGTTCGACCTATATCATTAAATCCTGCTAAGCGAGAAAGGGCTATTCCAAAGGCTATAACTTTTTTTTGGGAAACAGGTAAAGGGGAAAAATTTGAGGGTAGAGCTTTTTTTGATTGGCAAAAAACTAACGAACAGTTTAAAAATGAGGGTACGGGAGATAATGAAATCCAAATAAAAATAAGTGATGACAATAGTGGTTTTGAGGTATTCTTAAATAATGAAACTTTGGAAACTGTCAATAAAAGAGTGTATTTAAGCAATCAAGAATTTAAAGAATCTTATAAGTAATTTTTGCATAAAAGCAAAAAACATATAACTAATGACGATGAAAAAGAGATTAAGTTTTTAAGTATAGTATGCTTTTTGGATGTGTGCAGAAATGAAACAAGAAATTGAAAAGGCTAGTGTTGGTGAAAAAGTAAGCATTTTTGTGACAACAAAAAATTATGAAGAGGGAGAAGAAATATCTTTAGAAATATCTGAGATTGATGATAAAGATTTGACAAAAGGAGTAAAAAAAATAAAAGTTACAGGAAAAATAACGGCAGATGGTACTGCTGAATTGCGAGAAGAATTAGAAATTGAACATGTTTAAAAATAATTTAAAATGGCTACAAGAACATATCAAATTTCAGGTGCTAAAGGTTTTAAAGGAGGAAAATTACAGGTTAATGCTTTGAAACAATATATTTTAGTTGCTGGGATAGATTA
>NZ_NCWQ01000112.1:0-10859 GCF_002156885.1 Flavobacterium sp. AJR
TTTTAGTACTCAGAGCGGGACTTGAACCCGCACGAACATTGCTGTTCACTGGATTTTAAGTCCAGCGTGTCTACCAATTTCACCATCCGAGCATTATGTGGTGTTGAGCGAAAAACGGGGCTCGAACCCGCGACCTCGACCTTGGCAAGGTCGCGCTCTACCAACTGAGCTATTTTCGCATTTCATTTTTATTTAAGAACTACAACACTTGAATTGTTCTGTATTGCGAGTGCAAATTTAGGACATTTATTGAATTAAACAAGCCTTTTTTCAAAAAAAATTCCACAAAAAACATAACATTCTGATAACGTATTCTTTAAAAATTGAAATTATTTCCTCGTAATCATTCTTTTTATCTCATTAAGCTTCATCAGTGCTTCTACTGGGGTTATCGCATTTATATCAAGATTTAAGATCTCTTCTTTTATCTCTTCTAATAATGGATCATCCAGATTAAAGAAACTCATTTGCATCTCATCACTATCTGATTTAACTCCGTTTAACGCATCGCTCGAATGATCCTTCTCTAGTTTCTTTAAAAGTTTCTGTGCTTTCAAGATTACAATTTGAGGCATTCCAGCCATTTTTGCCACATGAATACCAAAACTATGTGCGCTACCTCCTTTTACCAGTTTTCGGATAAAAAGGACAGTATCTTTTAATTCTTTTACAGCAACATTATAATTCTGGATTCTTGGTAACGAATCAGTCATTTCATTTAACTCATGATAATGCGTAGCAAATAAAGTCTTAGGTCTTGACGGATGCTCATGTAAAAACTCAGCAATTGCCCACGCAATCGAAATTCCATCATACGTACTTGTTCCTCTTCCTATCTCGTCTAACAAAACCAAGCTTCTGTCTGAGATATTATTCAGAATAGAAGCTGTTTCGTTCATCTCGACCATAAAAGTCGATTCTCCCATCGAAATATTATCCGAAGCTCCTACTCTGGTAAATATCTTATCAACCATTCCCATCCTAACACTGTCCGCAGGAACAAAACTTCCCATTTGAGCCAGCAATACAATTAAAGCTGTTTGACGCAAAATAGCAGACTTACCAGACATGTTGGGTCCAGTAATCATTATTATTTGTTGCGTTTCTCTATCTAAGAAAACATCATTAGCGATATAAGGTACTCCAACTGGTAATTGTTTTTCGATAACAGGATGTCTTCCGTTTTTAATTTCCAATTCGAAAGTTTCATCTATTTCCGGACAAACGTATTTATTCTCGATTGCTAGTTGCGTAAACGAACACAAACAATCTAATTGTGCTACCAAGCTTGCATTCATTTGCACGGGCTTGATATATGTTGTAATCCAAGAGACTAATTGCTCAAAAAGCTCCAACTCTATTTTATGAATTTTCTCTTCGGCTCCTAGAATTTTAGTTTCGTATTCTTTTAATTCCTCAGTAATATAACGCTCTGCATTTACCAACGTTTGTTTACGAATCCATTCTGCAGGTACTTTGTCTTTATGCGTATTTCGAACCTCGATATAATATCCAAAAACATTATTGAATGATATCTTCAAAGAAGTAATCCCTGTTCTTTGCGATTCTCTGGTTTCAATCCCTTCTAAATATTCTTTTCCTGAAGTCGATATTGCTCGTAAATCATCCAGTTCTTCACTGATCCCTTTTGCAATAGCGTTTCCTTTATTAATAGATACTGGTGCTGATTCCTGATTTAAGGTCGTTTTAATTTTCTCACGCAATAATTCACAACTATGCAAACTATCTCCTATTACTTTTACCGCTTCTTGTGGGCTTTTAAGTGCAAGTTCTTTTATCGGAATTATAGCATCCAGAGATTCCTTTAAATAAACAATCTCACGAGGAGAAACTTTCCCCGCTGCAATTTTGGAAATCAAACGTTCTAAATCGGATATTTGCTTAATTTGATACTGAATATCATGTAGCACTTCTTGATTCTCCTTTAGATACGTTACTACTTCATGACGGCTTTTTATCTTATTACTATCTTTAAGAGGCAATGCCAGCCATCGTTTTAACAAACGTCCACCCATTGGCGAAAGCGTTCTATCGATAACATCCAAAAGCGTAACTGCATTTGGATTATAACTATGATACAATTCCAGATTACGAATCGTAAAACGATCCATCCATACATAAGCATCTTCAGCAATACGCTGAATTGCGGTTATATGTTGTACTCTATTATGTTGTGTTTCGGATAAATAATACAAGATTGCTCCCGAAGCAATAATTCCTTCTTTTAATTCTTCTATTCCAAAACCTTTTAAGGAAACGGTTTGAAAATGTTTCGTCAAAATCTCAAAAGCGTAATCTTCCTTATAAATCCAATCTTCTAAATAAAAACTATGAAAATCTTCTCCAAAGGCATCTTTAAAATCACTCTTATTATGCTTTGGAACTAAAACTTCACTTGGATTAAAATTTTGCAATAACTTATCTATGTACTCCGCATTTCCTTGCGCAGTAAGAAATTCTCCTGTAGAAACATCCAGAAATGAAACACCGATATTTTTATTAGTAAAATAAACCGATGCCAAAAAATTATTAGTTTTCGACTGCAATACTTCATCGTTAAGAGAAACTCCCGGAGTTACCAGTTCTGTAACCCCTCTTTTTACGATTGTTTTGGTCATTTTAGGATCTTCCAGCTGATCACAAATCGCTACACGAAGTCCTGCTTTTACCAATTTTGGTAAATATGTATTAATAGAATGATGCGGAAAACCAGCCAAAGCTGTTTCGGTTTCAGAACCCGCACCACGTTTCGTTAATGTTATTCCTAGAATTTTAGAAGCTCTAATAGCATCTTCCCCAAAGGTTTCGTAAAAATCGCCAACTCTAAAAAGCAGACATGCATCAGGATATTTTCTCTTGATTTCGTTGTACTGTTTCATTAAGGGTGTTTCTTTCACCACTTTCTCTTTCGCTGCCAAATTACTATGTTTTTAAATGAAAATTTATGACAGCGAATTTATAAATTTTAAAGCGAATAAAGAATCCCTGAAAAAATTAAAATATTTTTAAGGCAATTTTAAGTTTCGTTTTCATTATTTTATATAAATTTGTTAATAATTAAAAAATAAAACTAAAAATGAAAAAAATAATTTTACTTGCAATGTTTACAGTGTTAAGTGTTGCTACATCTAACGCTCAAGCTAAAGCTAAGGCTGCTAAAGTTGATGGTGCTGGAATGGTTTTCGTTAATGAAGTTATAGATTACGGTACAATTGCACACAATGCAGATGGAAAACGTGAATTTGTTTTTACTAACAACGGTAACAAACCATTAATCATCACTAACACACAAGGTTCTTGTGGTTGTACAGTACCAACTTCTCCAAAAGAGCCTATCGCTCCAGGAGCTAAAGGTATTATTGGTGTAAAATATGCTACTGACAGAGTTGGTGCATTTACAAAAACTGTAACAGTTACATCTAATGCAGCTGGACAGCCAACTAAAATACTTACTATTAAAGGTACAGTTTTAGCAGATGAAGCTCCAAAAAGCTAAATCGTAAAACAACACAAAATAAACGAAAAGCTTCCTTAATATTTGGAAGCTTTTTTTATTACTAGAATTTAAAACAATTATGAGAAAACTCGAAAACAGCGAACTCGAAAGAAAAACCATTGCCGACTTTAAAAATTCAGACAAAACACCTCTTATATTAGTATTAGACGACATTCGTAGTTTACACAACATAGGTTCTGTTTTTCGTACTGCTGATGCTTTTTTGATAGAAAAAATAATCTTGTGCGGTATTACAGCCACACCACCAAACAAAGAAATCCATAAAACGGCACTTGGAGCAACCGAAACTGTTACTTGGGAACATCATGAAAATGTATTGGAAGTAATTGAAAATCTAAAAAAAGAAAACGTTACAACTCTGGCAATCGAACAAGTAGAAAGTGCCATTTTTCTACAAGATTTTGAAGTTGAAAAAGGTAAAAAATACGCTTTGGTCTTTGGAAACGAAGTATATGGCGTAGCTCAGGAAGCCGTTGCCATTTGCGATGGTTGTATCGAAATTCCGCAATTAGGAACTAAACATTCCCTTAATATATCTGTAAGTGCAGGGATCGTTGTTTGGGATTTATTCCAAAAAATGAATTGGCCAAAATAAAAACAACGACATTACTATTACAATGAAACTTAAACGCAGGACTTATATCTTAATTGGGCTATCGATATTTCTTTTCTCAGGAATATGGGCTTTTAAAAAATTCAATTTTAATACAGAACATACCATAGGCCAACCTCTGGACAGTTTAAATGGTGTGCGCGTTTATTACAATGGTGGAGTAAATAATGTTACTGATAGAAATCTTACTACAGACAATTACAATCTTGGCTTAAAATACCAATGTGTAGAATTTGTAAAAAGATATTATTACGAGCATTTTAATCATAAAATGCCTGATAGTTATGGTCATGCCAAAGACTTTTTTAATGCAGATCTTAAAGACGGCCAAAGAAACGAAAAAAGAGATTTGGTACAATACACTAATCCGAGTGTGAGCAAACCAAAAGCTGATGATCTTTTAATTTATAGCGGAACCATCTTTAACCGATTTGGACACGTTGCAATTGTTTCGAATGTTACTGATAATGAGATTGAAATAATACAGCAAAATCCAGGTCCGTTTAGCAAATCGAGAGAAGTTTTTTCTTTAATTGAAAAAGAAGGCAAATGGATAATTGGCAATGATCGAATTTTGGGTTGGTTAAGAAAAGAATAACTACCCTATTTTCTTCTTAATTTCTTCCAAAACAAAAAGATAATCTTCATGTCTTTTCACAAAATCACGATCTGAAACATCAATAATCAGAACATTTAAATCTGGTTGTGATTTAATATATTCTAAATATCCATTGTTGATTTTATCTAGATAATCTGCCGAAATATTTTGCTCATAACTTCTGCCACGTTTTTTTATATTGTGCAGTAACCGTTCTGTATTTTGATACAAATAAACATACAAATCTGGTTTTGGCATTTCCTTATAGATAATATCAAACAAGTTGCGATACAAGCGATATTCATCTTCCGCAAGTGTAATTTTGGCAAAAATCAATGATTTAAAAATATGATAATCGGCTACGATAAAATCTTTAAACAGATCAAATTGAGCTAAATCATCTGATAATTGCTGATAACGATCTGCAAGAAAAGACATTTCGAGCGGAAAAGCATATCGGTTTTGATCTTTATAGAATTTAGGTAAAAAGGGATTATCTGCAAAACGTTCTAATACTGTTTTGGCATTAAAATCGTCGGCTATTTTATGAACCAAAGTTGTCTTTCCTGCACCAATATTCCCTTCAAAAGCAATATAATTAAATCGTTGCATCGGAATTTCCTGCAATGGATTTTTCAGATCCTGAACAACCGTACAAACACTATCGTCGGGGGTTATTGCAATTAATTCTGGAATTGTTTTTTGAAGAATCGGATGTTTCCAGTTTAAGTTTAAATCCTGAATAGGCAACAAAACAAAATTTCGGTTTTGCATCAAAGGATGTGGAATTTGAAGTTTATCAGTATCAATAACTTCATCTTCAAAAATAATCACATCTATATCTATAAGCCTGGATTGATATCCTTGCTGTTCTGAACGGATACGCCCTAATTGCTTTTCGACTTTTAAAACCTGATTTAATATTTTTTGTGCCGATGTATTCGTATGTAAAACCAAAGCGCAATTATAAAACGCATCACTCTCAAAACCCCAAGCAGGTGTTTCATATAATCTCGAAACCTGAACAACAGTTCCAATTTCCTGATGTATCAAATTAATGCAGTTTTCGATATTTTCTAACCTGTTTCCCTGGTTACTTCCTAGTGATAAAACGACCTGATGCTGTGATTTCATAATTAGATGCAAATTAACTAAAAGTATTTTAGAAATAGCAATATATTTGTGTAACGACTTATAACAAAATAAAAAAATATAAAGTCGCGATTTGTAACATTTTAGCTTTTTTGCTACTTATTAAAAAAATGTAATTATGAAATTTTTAGGAAATGTACTAGCTACCGTAATCGGTATTTTTGTTTTTTTCATGCTATCCTTTTTCGGAATAATGTTATTAGCCGCAGTTTTTGGTGGCGACAGTAATGCTGTTACAATAAAAAGTGACTCTGTAATTGAGCTCGATTTAAGAAAAATACAAAATGATTATGCAGGGAAATATAAAGACCCTTGGGTTACTATTTTTTCAGAGCAAAAAAGCATTGGCTTAACAGATATTATTAATGCTATAGAAGTTGCAAAAACGGATGAAAACATAAAAGGAATCTCTATCCTTAATGATGTATCTTCTTTAGGAATGGCACAAAGTAAAGAATTACGTAATGCCCTTGAAAGCTTTAAAAAATCAGGGAAATTTGTAATGGCTTATTCTAATGGGTATTCGCAAAAAGAATATTATTTAAACTCAGTTGCGAATACTATCTATCTAAATCCTGTTGGAGATTTAGATTTTAAAGGACTATCATCAGAAATTATGTTCTTTAAAGATTTTCAGGATAAATCAGGTATCCATATGGAAGTAATTCGTCATGGAAAATACAAAAGTGCTGTTGAACCATTTCTTGAAAATAAAATGAGTGATGCCAACAGAGAACAAACTGGCGCTTTATTAAACTCAATATGGAGCTCTGTAGTTGCTGATATTTCTAAAAGCCGAAACATTCCTGTTACGCGATTAAATGAAATTGCAAATGGTCTTTTGGCCAGAACTCCAGAAATGGCAAAAGCAGAACGTCTTATAGATGTTATCGCTTACGAAGATGTGTATCATAATGCCATCAAAAAAGCATTAAAAGTAACTGGTGATGAAGATTATAATAAAATCTCTATTTCTGATTATACTCAAAACATTATTACTACTGCAATGAGTTCAGACACTTCTGGCGACCAAATAGCGATTATTTATGCACAAGGAGAAATACAAAGTGGCGAGGGTGATGTTACCGTTATTGGCGAAGGATCTATGCGTCGTTCTTTGCAAGAAGCTCGCAAAAATGAAGATGTGAAAGCAATTGTATTAAGAATCGACAGTCCGGGAGGAAGTGCCTTAACTTCTGATTTGATTTGGAGAGAAATAGAATTAACAAAAAAAGTAAAACCTGTAGTTGTTTCTATGGGTAATTACGCAGCATCTGGAGGATATTATATTGCATGTAACGCTAATAAAATATTTGCCGAAAGCAATACAATAACAGGTTCTATCGGAGTTTTTGGGGTGTTACCAAATTTCACTCCTCTAGCAACTAAACTAGGAATTAATACTGAACAAGTAAAAACTCACGAAAACTCAGCCAGATATAGTCCGTTTGTGCCTATGGATGAAAACTTTAAAGCCGTAACACTAGAAAGCGTTGAACATATTTACAAAACATTTGTATCTCATGTTGCCGAAGGAAGAAAAATGACTTTTGAACAAGTAGATGCTATTGCACAAGGAAGAGTTTGGTCTGGTTCTGAGGCTGTAAAAATTGGTCTTGTAGATAAAATTGGTGGTTTAAATGATGCTATCGCTGAAGCTGCGAGTCTGGCTAAAATAAAAAGTTTCAGTACACAAAACTATCCAGAATACGATAAGAAATTTAATGATATGTTGCAAAATTTACCTTTTGCAAAATCTAAAGAAGCTTTCCTTAAAGAAGAAATAGGCGAAGACAATTATGTTATTATTGAACAAATAAAAAGGTTACAAAACAAGAAAGGCGTACAAGCCATGATTCCGTTTCAAATTACCATTCAATAATTACAACTTCATTATAATTACAATCCGTTTGAGTCTAACTTAAACGGATTTTTTATTTTACATAAACCGCTTAAAGTTAACTCAGGTTTAATTTACCGGTAACACATGTAAGTATATGTTGTAGCTACTTTAGCAAAATATTAGAAGTATACTTATACAAGTATTTAAGACACTTTACGCAGGTAAAGTTCTTAACGAATATAACCTGTTTATTTTTTTGAATAGCTTACTCATAGTCGCCCCTCGATATGCAGTAGGCTATTTTTTTCGCAGTTAAAAAACAGATAAATCTCACAAATAATTATGCGGAAAATCCATTTTATGAAAAAATTACAAAGAGGATTACGCATAAAAGTCTATTTTTGCAAGAAGCAGGCATAAAATTTGCTTGCAATAATTGAATCCAAATAACTCAGTATATGAATGTAAAGAAAATTCTAAAAATCGCAGGAATAGTAATTGTTTTACTGATTGCAACACTATTTGCCATTCCGTATTTTTTTAAAGATCAGATAAAAGCCAAAATATCCGAAGCTATCAATGAGAGTGTTGACGCTAAGGTTAGTTTTGTTGATGCCGATTTGAGTTTATTTAAAAACTTCCCGAATGCTAACGTTTCTATCGAAAAATTAGTGATTATAAACAAAGCTCCTTTTGAGGGAGATACACTTATTTCTTTAGGTGAGTTGAATTTAAAAATGAGCATCAAAGAACTTTTCAAAGGAAAAGACGAACCTTTGAGCATTCAAGGAATTGATACCAAAAACGGATTAGTGAATATTATATTCGACAAAAATGGTGTTGGAAATTTTGACATTGCTATAAAAGACAACTCTAAAAAGGAAGACAAAACAGATAGCAAGCCTCTTTCTTTAAAAATAAAAGGGTATAAAATCGAAAATTTCACTTTTAGATATTTTGATCAGGGTTCTAAAATTAAAATGGTTATCGATAGTTTAAACCACGAAGGAAAAGGAGATTTCACAGCTTCACAATTGGACTTAACTACAAAATCGACTGCAAAAGTATCCTTGGATATGGACAAGATAAATTACATGAAAAATGTATCATTAACTCTTGATGCGGTTTTAGGTATCGATTTAGATAAAAGTAAATATACCTTTAAAGAGAACAAAGCTTTAATTAATCAATTACCATTAGAATTTGATGGTTTTATCCAAATGGTTAAAGAAGGTCAACAATATGATTTGAAGTTTAAAACTCCAACCTCATCGTTTACAAACTTCTTAGGTTTAATCCCTTCTGCATATGCATCTGGATTAGATGGTGTAAAAACTACAGGAGATTTTACTGTTGCAGGATTTGCTAAAGGATTATTATCTGACACTACAGTTCCTAAATTTAATGTTGCAATTGCATCCAACAATGCTTCTTTTAAATATCCGAACTTACCAAAATCGGTTCAGAACATTGTAATCGATACTAAGATTATAAACGAAACGGGGATTTTAAATGATACTTATGTAAATTTAGATAAACTTTCATTCAAGATTGATCAGGATGTTTTTAATGCTAAAGCAAATATCAAAAACATTACTGTAAATCCTATAGTAGATGCAGCCTTAAAAGGAACTATTAACTTAGCCAACCTTTCTAAAGCGTATCCTATAAAAATGGACAAACCATTGGCTGGAATTTTAAAAGCTGATGTTACTACTAATTTTGATATGGCTTCGGTTGAAAAAAGTCAATACCAAAACATAAAAAATGCGGGTACAATGAGCTTATCTGGTTTTAAATATACAGATGAGAACAACAAATCGATGAATATTAGTACTGCATTGGTTCAGTTTAATCCAAGTACGATTAACTTAAAACAATTTGATGCTACAACTGGAAAAAGTGATATTAGCATTAATGGTGTTCTTGAAAACTTCTACGGTTTTATGTTTAAGAAACAAGAGTTAAGAGGAAACTTCAACATGAGTTCAAACCAATTGGTTGTTGATGATTTTATGACTACAGGAGAACCTGCTCCAGCTAAAACAGAAACTGATACTAAAGCTAAGGCAAAACCAGCTGAAGCAATGAAAATTCCAGCTTTCTTAAATTGTACATTATCTGCTAAAGCAAATACTGTTGTGTATGATAATTTAAAACTAAAAGATGTATCTGGAAAGATAATTGTAAAGGATGAAAAAGCAACTTTGGAGAACTTTAAAACATCAATTTTCGGAGGTACAATTGGTGTAAACGGAACTGTTTCTACAAAAGCGAAAGTACCTACTTTTGATATGAATTTAGGTTTCAATCAGGTTGATATTGCACAGACTTTTACGCAACTAGATATGATGAAAAAAATAGCTCCTATAGCAGGAATAATCAATGGTAAATTAAATTCGACTATTAAACTTAACGGAAATTTAGATGCGAAGGAATTAACTCCCGACTTAAATTCGATTTCAGGAGATTTATTAGGACAATTACTTTCGACTACTATAAACTCTAAAAATTCAACTGTATTAAATGCTTTAACTTCAAATATTAAGTTTATTGATATGAACAAAGTGAATTTGAATGATATTAAAGCAGCGCTAACTTTTGACAATGGAAAAGTAAATGTAAAACCATTTGATATTAAATATCAAGATATTAAAATCACTGTTGGCGGAACTCATGGTTTTGACCAAACGATGAACTATAATATCAAATTAGATGTTCCTGCAAAATATCTTGGATCTGAGGCAAATGCTTTTATTGCTAAAATGTCTCCTGCCGATGCTGCTAAATTGCAAAACATTCCGATTAACGCATTATTGACTGGGAATTTTTCTAACCCGAAAGTTTCTACTGATATGAAAAGTGCCGTTACGAGTTTAACCACTCAATTGGTAAATCAGCAAAAAGAAAAACTTACAAAACAGGGAACAAATGCTTTAACTGATTTGATTAATAAAAACACCAAATCAAAAGATACAACAAAAGCGGGTGCAGCAAATAAAGAAAAAACCACTCAAGAAGTAACTAATAAAGCGAGTGATTTATTAAACGGTTTGTTTAAGAAAAAGAAAAAAGAAGAGCCAGCAACGACTCCATAAAATTTCATTATTACATT
>NZ_NCWQ01000113.1:0-10433 GCF_002156885.1 Flavobacterium sp. AJR
ATAATTTTCTTGAAACAAAAGGGTATACTATAAAATTCAGACCTTGGGAAGTAATTCATGTTGAATTTTTTAGTTCTAAATCCGAAGCTATGAAAAGAGAAAAATATCTAAAATCCGGAATTGGAAGGGAGTTTATTAAAAATCTAATTTCTAAATTATAACTCCGTTGGGCTCATATCCGTCGCGGCGGACACAGGTTCGAGTCCTGTTCCCGCTACTAAGACAAAGCTTCAGATTTATCTGAAGCTTTTTTTATGCTTTTTATTATGGAGGAATTTGTTGTTTATATTTTATATTCAGAAAAGTTTAATAAAAATTATACTGGTTATACTTCTAATTTAATTGAAAGATTTAAATCCCATAATTTTCTTGAAACAAAAGGGTATACTATAAAATTCAGACCTTGGGAAGTAATTCATGTTGAATTTTTTAGTTCTAAATCCGAAGCTATGAAAAGAGAAAAATATCTAAAATCCGGAATTGGAAGGGAGTTTATTAAAAATCTAATTTCTAAATTATAACTCCGTTGGGCTTATATCCGCCGCGGCGGACACAGGTTCGAGTCCTGTTCCCGCTACTAAGACAAAAAGCTTCAGATAAATCTGAAGCTTTTTTTATGCAGTAAAGTATCTTGAAGTTTAATAGAATTCCTGCTTTTGAGCCTTGTACAAATACTTCATAGAAGTACTTCAGACACCATATTACCAAACCGATGTTTGCTGTAGTAGCTATTTCTTGAGTTGTTCAAGCAACAATTCTTTTAATTGTGAATCAAGTTTTGGGATTGTTTTTGTATAATCTCTTCCCCAAATAGAATAAATAATCTCTTCAACTTCATAACTTTCGAGTTTTTCCAACTCGTTAATTAAAAGTTCTAAATTTTGTTCTTTATTCATCAATGTTGCAAGGTTTTTATAAGTCATTTCAAACTGTGCAGAGAGGATCCCTTCACAAATCAGAACGATTGATTTTTTAGTAACTTCATATTTGTCAATTAGGTTATTAATAAAGTATTTATGAACCATTTGATGTTCATCGTCCAATATTTCAAAATATTTATGAACTAATGGGAAATATTTTTCAGAAGTCAATCCCAAACTAAATACAGCATAACTTCCAGGGAGACAACTTTTTTCGCCTTCTTCTACGTCATTATACCATTCAAATTCTTTCATAGCAACCAATGCATATTGCTCGATTTTATCGTGTAGTTCGGAATATTGCAAACAATTGGTAAAAAATCTGTTGGTAGAAGATTTTGCAATTCCTTTAATTGGTAAAAATTGTTTTTCAGATTTTGAAGAAAATTTAATAGAGTAACTGTTGGGAAACCCTTTTTGAAGTAGATTGATTATAAAATCTAAAGCCTTTTGGTAGCATTCTGAAGTTTCGTTTTTGATAGTAACAGAAATTGTAGAAAAAACATCATTGGCTTTACATTCTATATTTTTGTCTTTATAATGAATATCTTCTTGGGCAAATAGTCCTGTGCCGAAATTAAGATATTTTTTTGCAGTTTCAGAACCGAAATCCTTGCTTGCTATTTCTAAATCTTTCAGCGCGTCTGAAGCGTAATCTTTAAATTTAATCCTCAAAAAGGAAGTGTATACCCAAAGTGAAAGTTGTTCGGCGTTTACATTTTCTTTTTTAAAATCATTTTTGATTGTATTTTTTTCAGAGAAATTTCCAGAAATATCGAAATGCAATGGTTTAAATTCGTCTTTTACCCAGTTGTTGAGCATATGCAAAATACTTCGTTCGAAATCTTCGCTTGATTTTCTGTTTTTAATGTCTTTGAAAGTGTGATTTAAACAGTGTTCTATTATTTCAATAAGCTTCATTGGTGAAAACCCCATCAAATTAAAATTTACTAGGTTGCCCGAAAACACAGTTATTTCTCTTACATCCTTAACTTTTCTATCGAGATTGTAAATAACTTTTGTGATATAATTGTTCATCCGTTTCTGAAGCTCTAATTTTCGTTCTTCATCTTCAATGAAAAATGTTTCCTTGTATGAACCGTTTTTATATTCAAATTCCAAAACTACCTTAATACAATACCTAAACATTGGCTGATTGGCTTTGTCAAAAAAGAAATCAGAAATTTGTTGTTTCAGAATAGGAATTACATTGTCAATAAGATTCTCTTTCGGCAGATTATCGATGGGTTCTGAAATTTCGAGTTTAAAGTAAGGAGTTTTGTCCCAATCAAAATCGTATATAAACAGTCCTATCTTCTGTCCTTTGAATTGAATTTTGAGATAATCGTGATAGCCTTCCTGAATTTCACATTCAGAATATGCGGTTTCTCCGATATGATTTTTTAAGTCATTTTTTGTTACTTCGACAATACCTTTCATCATATTGTCGATAATTATTTTTTCGATTGTATTCATTTCTGTTTTTGTAGAGTTTTCTTTTGATGTTGCAATGCTGTGCTATTGCAGCTAACGTTCCAGTGCTTGGCGAGGTAAAGGACTAAATCAAGCTCATTATTTGGATTTGTCACCCGAGCGATAGCGAACAGGTGAAGCAAATCATCCCAAATACAAAACCGATTTCCATTAAGCCAATTGCTTAAATCTGTTATATGTAGTTGTGGCTATTCTAACGGCCAATTTTTTTCCAATCCTTCAAAACTTATTTGCTTTTCTTGCTCTTCAGTAATATTGTATTTCTTAGTGACTTCAGTTTTATATTTTTTCATTAATTCGTCTGACTGAATTTCAATTAAATGATACTCTTTCTTTAATTGTGTTTTATCAAGTTTTAAATTTAAAACACTATCCTGTTTTGCTCTTTGGAATGCGTTAGCTTTGTCATCTGCGCTTACAGTTTCCTTGAATAATTCTTTTCTTTTATCTTCTGACAAACCAAATTTTTCTTCTGATTTTGATTTTTCTACTTGAGTATTTTTGACCGTCTTTTTTTCATTACAACTAATGAAAGTTAAACTTATTAAGGTAACTGAAATTGAAATATTTAATCGCTTTCTAATATTTTTCATCTTTTTTGTTTTTTCGTGTTGATTAAACCTGTTATTTTTTTAAGAATTATATATAACGTTCTGATGTTTAGTGGTTTTTAGGTTGAATTAAGCTCTGTTTTTGGATTTTTAAAATCATTTCAAGTACAAAACCATCTTTAAATTTAGCCTAAAACTCTAATATTGACCATTATTTTTGTTTTTTAAGCGTATAGAGGTCTTTCATTTATAAATTCCAATTCATTTACTTTTTCACATTCTGAGATTAGCTTATCCTTGAGATCAGAAGAAATATAAATTGCATCATAATATAACTGATGAATTCTGAATCCATCAAATTTTGCACTTTTAAAAGTTTTTAAATCTAAATGATTTTTTATCTGTATCTCTGAATAATTAGCCCAAGTTTCTGCAGTTGATTTTCTCCAGATAATTACCTTGTTGATTGAGCCTATTTGTTCAGGAACATATTTTTGAAAAACTTCTGCAATAGAATTGTCAATCAAAATTCCACCGTAAAGAATAGGTTGAAATTTTCCAAATTCCAGTACACGAAATTTCCCATCATTGACTTTATCTAAAAGTATATCTTTTTCAATGGATTTATTCTTAAGCCAATATAAATTAGGTTTATTCATAAGTTCTTAAAATTACTGGTAACTTATATTTATGATAATTATTACGCATTATTCATTCTCAAATATATAATTTTTCAATTATTAAAAGTACTTTTAATTTGTTAGGTACATTTGATGCTTATATGAATCGATATGAAAACAAAAAACAGAGAAGAAGTTAAGTTATATTTTTGTAATCAATAAATTTGTTTAAGGCTTTATAGTTCAAAGTAGAATGTCATTTTTTTTTCAAACAAATTATCGCAATATTTTAAAATTAAGATGCAAATGAAATAATTATATATACGGTCTTCAATAATCTAGTTAGATATTTGAACATTTCCCGCTACTAAGACAAAGGTTCAGAGAAAACCGGAGCTTTTTTTGTGGATTTGAATTTACAAAACAATGTCTGATTCAGATTGTGGGAGCGAAGTCAGGTGAAATCCGTATAGCTTTTCCCGAGGGTGCAATTTTAATAGCACTTCTTGCAATGGAATCTTTTATTATGTTTTTCGATTTAGAATAAAAAAGAAAAGGATAGAAACAAATAAGTCATAAAAGTGATTTTAATCGAAATCTCTTTTACTTTTGCCAAATGTTAGAAATTCTTTACCAAGACGAATATATTATTGCAATTAATAAACCAAGTGGATTATTGGTTCACAAATCATTTTATGCCCGAGATGCAAAAGTTTATGCCATTCAGGAATTGAGAAATCAAATAGGAGGGCAACACGTTTATCCTATTCACCGGTTAGACCGTAAAACATCTGGAGTCTTGTTATTTGCGTTGGACAAAGAGGTTTTGAAAATTATGAATGATCGTTTTGCCACACGCGAAGTCGAAAAAAAATACTTAGCAATTTTACGTGGTTGGTCACCCGAAGAACTAACGATTGATTATGATTTAATAAATGACGATGACATTAAACAAAATGCAATAACATACTTTCACCGTTTGCAAAATGCCGAAGTTGAGTTAGAGTTTAATAATAAGCCAACCTCACGATATTGTTTGGTAGAAGCGATTCCTGAAACCGGACGTATGCATCAATTACGAAAGCATTTCAAACATATTTTTCATCCCATTTTAGGAAGCCGTCCACATGGTTGTAACAAGCAAAATAAATTATGGTTGGAGAATTATGAGCTGAAAGGAATGATGCTTCACGCACATCAGTTAATCTTTAATCATCCAATAAAAAACGAACAACTAATCTTGAACGCAAAGATTAATGAAGAGTTTAGCAGAGTAGGCAATATTCTTAATCTAGATTTGAGTAAGTATGAATAGAATAATAAATTTATCTTTCTTAAATTTACTCCAAAAGCTATAATGTTTAATTTCTAACTTCTAACAAAAAATGGATTTTCAGAATAATGAATTTTCGGAAATTGAATCATTAAAATCAAATAAAATTACTTTTATAGTAAAGGTTTTAGGAGCATTTATTTTTGTGAGTACAATTTTAGGAATAATTATTTCAGAGGTAGTTATCATTGAATCTGAAAAACTATCTGTTATATTTAAATTTTATTCTGTAGTGTTATCTGTATTACTGCTATCTTTTTTGATATATGCCATAGTAAAGCATACAATTACTATCCGAAAAAATAAAATTACCAAAGTAATAGTTGATCAAAATGGTTTGCACCATTATAATAATGAAATAGTTATTGAATCTCTAAGTTTTAAGTCTTTATCCCCAAATCCCGATCCGAAAAATTATGATGTAGTTTTATCAGAGGGTGAAGATGTAAGTCTTGATATTTGTGTATATTATTTCGATAATGCTACAAACACAATAATTTATAAAGCCATTATATTCAATACTCCATTTTCAATACGCAATGCAAAAGAATTACAAAGACATTTCATAAAAGGTGTTTTAAAGTTTCGATCCGATTTGAAAGTTTCACCTCGGGTTTTAGATTTATTAAATTTAAATAATTTGAAATTGTTTCGTCCTTAAATTTATCTTACAGGATTTACCTTTAATTCTATTTTTACTTTACAGTAATATTCTTAATCTGGACTTGAGTAAGTATGAATAGAATAATAATTTGAAAATTATTGTTTTATTTTAAAATTTAAGATACGCACATCAAACCTATTGCCTAAATCTGCTGTAGTAGCTGTTATAACCAGTTTTTTAAAATTTCTATTTGTTTTTCTCCCAAAACTTCCACCAAGGTAATTTAAGTTTAGTTTTTTGATAATTAGATTCTTGCTCTTGAAAATTCAGTTTTGCATTATTCTCTTCTTTCTTAAAATTATCTTTCTTAAAAGTAACAGGTGTAGAAGTTGAGTCTTGTTCTGTACTAAAAGTGAGTTCATATTTAGTTATTCCACTATCTTTTACTATTTGTTTTGCAATTTCATTTTCTGGAAGTAATTCTTTTAATTGAAATACACATTCTGTTTTTTTGTTGTTGGAAAACCCTTTGAAGTTATCTTTGATAAAATTAAGAACATATGGTATATGTTGCTCGTGCATTGCTAAATATCCTAAAAAAGACAATGCACTTCCTCCTTCAATTTCGTCATCACTATAAACTTTACTTGCTGTATAATGAAGATTCTCATAAGTAAATAATTTGCCTATAGCTATGCATAGCTGGGAAGGTAATGGTAATGGTTCTTCATTAGTTGATAAAAAACTTTGACAATAAATAAACAAGTTTGTCACTTGATTTAAGTCTTCATTTTTAAACTTTTCTCGCAGGTTGTCAACTATTTCTTTTAGATTTGACTTGTCATCTTTTATTTCAATTAATTCTGCAGTTTTGAGGATTTCGTTATACAATTCTTTATTTATACTTGCATGAGCACTTTCGTGTTGCTGTAACACTATTTTTTGAAATGCCTCTAAAGGATTAATTTCATTTTCTTTCATATCTGTATATTTCGTTTATTTAAGATTGCCTATAACGTCCCTCTAGTACAGCAGGCTTGGAATTAAATTAAACTCATTCATTATATTTGCTAATCATTCCAAATAACCACAACATCAAATTAAGGCTAAACCCGTCACATTGTCAAACGGCGGTTGTGTGCCATTTTTTATTTATTCAACTCTTTTTCAATTTCTTTAATAAGTTCAATTGTTAGTGGTTTTGTATTTTTGTCGTAAACCCTTATATTATTCTTGCCTAGTTTGACAAGAAATTCAATTGTCTTTTTAAATTTTGGGTCTGAATATAATTCTTGTTCTGATTTATCCGCATTTTCTATCATTTTATCAAAACACTTAAACAGAAAATCATTATAATATTTATCGACTTCGTTAATTGCCGGTACATATATTTGATAATAATTTAAGATTTTCTGTTTTAATTTTTCGTCTTCAATATAGCCAATTTTACCACTAGATTTAAAACCTTCATAATTACCAATATTCATTTTTGGTCCATGCGAATAAATTGGAAAATCAACTTTATTTTTAGACTTATAAATACTGTCAAGTTGGCGAGTCGTTAGTGCTAAAATTTTCTCATAGCTTATGTTTGACTTTTTGTATGCTTCCTTTTCAATGTCGATGTTTTTTACATCATTTTGCAAATCATTCTTTAAATTTTCAAGAAACACTGTCACTTCTTCTTGTTGATGCCTGTGTTCGCTCCAACTGTGTAACGATATTGAAAGTGTTACAGCAAAAACGATTATAAAAATTTCTATAATGATTTCCTTCACTTTCTCTCCCAATGTATGTTTTGAATTTTTCACAGTTTTGTAAATTTTTTCTGAATGTTTCGTTATTTCTTCTTGCATATTTTTTTATTAAAATATCTTCCTATTATTTTATCGAGATTTCTTTACTTTTAGTTACTTTAGGAATATAAATAAGATAATCATACCCCTTTATAACTCTCGATAAGTATATATCATCTACTTTTAGCTTGTTTTGTAAAATAGATTTCTTTAAAGGTCTTAAATCAAAACAGTACCATTGATCATCTTTTAACACATTTAGAAAAGATTTAAAACTAGTGTTATCCTCTTCGTCTTCTCCTTTTCCAACAAGCATTATATGTAACGATTTTTTCCAACTTGCCTCTTCAATATTAGAAATTAAGCTGCCTATATCATATATATCAGTTTTTGTTAATATGGTTTCCCCTTTTGGTAGATGAACTGCACCAAATTTGAAAAGATTTTTTTTGTTTTTCCAATCGGGCATTTGGTTTAGCAAGATGCTTTTCATCAGTTGAATCCTTAAGGGATGATTTCTATTAACATAAATCTCTCTACTTAACTTTAATGCTTCAATTTGTTTTCGCTCTTTATCAGAAAGTTTTAACTTCAACAACAAATCTATTTTTTGAAGGCAATCTTCGGATAATAGGTAGAATTTTTCATGACCTTCTTTAGACGCAAGTAGTTTGGAATTATGGAGCATTTGCTCATATATCTCAATCACTTTTTTATTTTTCGAAGTTTCTTTTAAATTTGAAATTATCATTTGATCTGCAAAAATGCTAATTTGTTCAACACCATATATTTTGGTATCACGTTTAACTAAATCCTTAAACAAATTAAATTCGGGTTCTAACTCCAAAAAAGAAAAGTTTGTACTATATTCTTTAACAAAAGAATTAAGCTGTTCGACAGATAGAGATTTAATATTTGTTTCGATTATATCTACTGAATAAGGATCAACCTCTAGAAAATAGTTATCAAACTTAACCTCATTGATAATAGCATTTGTGAAATAAGGAATTTCGTTTGTAAAATGACTTTCTCCCAACAAAACCGAATTAGATTGTTTTATTTCATCTAGCAAAACATCCCATCCTTTTCCCTGAAATGAAATATTTTTATCAATTTGGAAAGAGAAACCATTCTTTTGAACTAAACTGTCAAGTAATATGTTTTGAGCATAGTTAAAATTTGTAATGAATAATGTAAGGAGTAAGAGTATTATTTTTTTCATTTTGTATTATCTTTTTTTGGTTTATTTTTTTTGGTTTATTTTTTATTATTAAGGTTCCCGAAAATTACAGCCAACTTGTTTATATGTGTGACAAAACCACAAAAAGTGACCCGGATTTGGTAGATATAAAGGATAAGTATTGTATGCTATTTATTTTCAAATATAGAATTTTTCCATTATAAATTATCAAAGGGATTTTTATTTTACTTGATGTTTTTGATACATAAAATGAATGTGGATATATCAACAAAAAGAAGAAAAAAAATTAAGCTATAATTTTGTAATTATTTAATCTTTTCAATAGTTTTATATTTCATAATAAAGTGGCTTCTTTTTATTCTTCAAAGAAATCATCCCAAATATAAAACCTGCTTTCCATTAAGGCTTATTATCCAAATCGGTTGTAGTAACTGTTAGCGGTAGTTTTATTTATTTTTTGCAATTCTAAATCCAAATCCGTCATTTCGTGTGCCTTTTGGAGATTGGTACCTAACTTCTGGCATATGAATTCCATATTCTAATGGCTTTCCATCAGTGCTTTGGGTTTCGTAAAACCAACTAACTCCTTTCGAAATTTTATAAGCGCCTTCTGTTGGTCCTTGTGGATTTTTTGTACTTACTAAACTATCTTTTTCAGGATTATACCAATCAAAAACCCATTCACCAACATTTCCAGTCATATCATAAATTCCTAGTTCATTAGGTTTAAGTAGACCAACTTTATGAAAGATGCTGTCTGAGTTTTCTTTTACCCATCCAATCTCGATTGGATTATTACTACCACTATATTTGTAGTTTTTAGTTTTCTTTCCACCTTTAGCGGCATATTCCCACTCTGCTTCAGTTGGTAATCTTCCTCCTGCCCATTTGGCAAAGTCATTTGCTTCGTCCCAAGTTGCAAGCATTGGGTTTTCGTCTATCCATTTATAATATACTTTTATTCCGTGGGCATTTTCAATAGGTGCTTCAGGCATTTTTCTGCCTGTTTTTTCACAAAATTCTCTAAACTGTTTAACTGTTATTTCATATTTACTTATGTAAAAGTCATCAAGCTCTACCATTCGGTGTGGACTTGTAAAACCATTTATTGTGTCTCCTTTTGGGCTAATGATGAATTGGTTTTTACCTTGTTCAAAAGTTCCACCCTCCACAAAAACATAGTCAACATTGTCTTGTTTGCAGGAATTTAATACCAAAAGTCCAAGAAAGATTATAAATGCCTGTTTTGTCATAATATCTGTTTTTAAATTACTGTCAACTTATTTATATGTGTGATAAAACCACCTAAATAGAGGTAGAGATGTGTGATAATTATTTGCACCCTTTTTATTTCAAATATATAATTTTCATTATATATCACTAGGATGCGCATGCTAAAATACTATAATAATCCTCAAAAAAAAATGAATAGATATTTCAATACTTACCGTTACTATGACAAAACTTCAGAGAAATCTGGAGCTTTGTTTTGTTTTAACCATGTTTATAAAGTCTCTTTGTCAATTTTGTGTTGCGTTCACAAGCGGAATGCTTGCGTCAGAGGGGATTAATATTACGCGACGATATTGCAAAATTTAGTTTAAATTTAGGATATCGATTTTATTAAACTGCATAAAAACGTCCCACAACCGCTACTACAACGGATTTGGGTAATAGGTATAATGGATAGTTGGTTTTGTATTTGGGATGATTTGCTTCGTCTGTTCGCTATCGCTCGGGTGGTAAATCCGAAGAAAAAGCTTAATTTAGTCCCAAACCCGCTGTAGTCCCAGAACATTATAAGCTAGTTAAAATCAATATTTTGTTTACAAAACACTGAAAAGGAAATAAAATTAAGTTTATTAGTTTAATAAAAAATAGTAATTTGGTTTCTCGCCAAGTAAAAGAAGAGAT
>NZ_NCWQ01000114.1:0-10172 GCF_002156885.1 Flavobacterium sp. AJR
ATCGAGAGAATATCTAACTACAGTCTTCCTAAAGTATACACATATAACACCTTCTGTTATATGTGTATCTGTTGCTAATTCTCATCGTAATATTTTCGTTTACCTATTATAAAACTATAAACTTATTATAGTTTGACTTAAACGAATTTTATTAAACACCCTCCACAATTATCTTACTGAAAAGACAAAAACTATTCTTTACCACATGCGTAAGGAACAAGTTGGTGGAAAAACATGTAAAAAACTAAAATAAATAATTAACTAAAAAAAGGAAAATGAAAACAATGTATAGAAGTTGCTGTAAATAAAAAAAGCCATTTCTGCGGCAACAGAAATGGCAGGCTTAAAAAAAATGTGAATCTCTTTATAAAGGAAACGATTGTTGATTTCTCAGCTTTCGCTATGCCTTTACTATTTAAACCAACACAAAGAAATGAAAAAAAAATTAAACATATGCTCATTGCTATTACTTCTGCTTGTATCTGCCGGAATTAATGCACAAGATACAACACCTCTTATACAATCTAAACTCGACGGAACCATAGTCGATGACATTACAAATCAGCCCATTATTGGAGCTTCTGTAAATATTAAAGGTACTACGCACGGAGTAGTAACAGATGCCGAAGGAAAATTTTATTTTCAGACAGGTCAAAAATTCCCATACACATTAATAGTAAGCTATATAGGATATAAGAAAGCCGAGGTAATAGTAGAAAAAAATCCTATTACCATTAGTTTAAAAGAAGAACGCCAGGAACTAGACGAATTAGTAGTTGTGGGATATGGAGCTCAAAAAAGAAAAGACATTACAGGTTCTATAGCTTCTGTTCCAAAAGCAAATCTGGCACAAGTTACCTCATCGGCAGATAACTTACTACGAGGCGCAATTCCCGGAGTGGTTGTTACCCAAAGTTCTGGACAGCCCGGAGCATCTTCGAGTGTACGTATTCGGGGAGGAAACTCGATTACAGCAGGTAACGAACCGCTTTATGTGGTAGATGGAATATTAATTTATAATGACAATAGTAATAGTACTGCAGGCGTATCGTATTCGGGAGCAACTGTTAATGTACTATCAACCATAAATCCCGGAGATATAGAATCTATTGAAGTACTAAAAGATGCTTCGGCAACTGCAATTTATGGATCTCGTGGTGCAAATGGTGTGGTACTTATTACTACCAAAAAAGGAATAAAAGGACAAGATAATATTTCATATCAAGGCTATTTTGGATTTCAGAATGTATCGAAAAAATTAAACCTGATGAATGCAAGCCAATGGGCTAGTTTGCGCAATGATGTTCAGGCAAGTATAGGACAAGCGCCTTCTTTTTCGCCAGCTCAAATAGAAGCTTTAAAAACTTCTGGAGATTATGACTGGCAAAAGGCAGCTTTTAGAACTGCTGCTCCTATTCAAAATCATCAATTAACGTTCTCTGGCGGAGATGATCGTTCCAGATATGCAGTTTCTGCAGGTTATTTTGACCAAGAAGGAATTTTGCTTGGATCAGATTTTAAACGAATTTCTCTTCGCGCCAATTACGAAAGAAACTATTCTCAAGCTTTTAAGTTTGGTGTAAATGCTAATTATAGTAACTCTATATCTAATGGTGTCGGTTCTAACTCTAGTAGCAGACAACCTAATCCGTTAGTTGCTGCTTTGCTAATGGCTCCCGTAGTTCCTATCAGAAATTCTGATGGTTCTTATAATGTAACTCAAAACCCTTATGCTACATCTGTTAATGGTTACGTACCAAACCCTATTAATGATTTGGAAAATACAACCAACGAAACTAAAATTAATAGAATATTGACTAGTCTGTTTGGGGAATATAAAATAACTAAAAAGCTTGTAGCCAAAGTCGCTGTTAGTGGAGATGTTATTAGTACTAAACAAAATTATTATGCTCCATCAAACACTACAAATGGTGCAGGAACAAAAGGATTAGCGTCTGTAGGTGACCGATTAGTAAGTTCTGTATTAAACGAAAACACCTTAAATTACAATACTACTTTTGGTGAAAACCATAAATTCTCTGCTTTGGCAGGATATACACTTCAATACACCGAAGGAGAAATAGTTAATGCTGGTACAAATACTTTTGTAAATGATGCAAATACATACAATGCTTTACAAGATGGCGTACCTGTAAAACCATATAGTGATGCTTTTGAGAGTGTGTTGAAATCATGGTTAACCAGAATAAATTATTCTTATAAAGGCAAATATAATTTTACATTATCTGCTCGTGCAGATGGATCTTCGAGATTTGGTTCGGAATCACTTTGGGGTTATTTCCCGTCGGCAGGATTTTCCTGGAATATTACCGAAGAGGAATTTGCTAAAAACATAAAAGGGGTTACCGAAGCAAAACTAAGATTAAGTGCTGGAACAACAGGAAATCAGGAAATAGGAAATTATCTTTCGTTGGCTTCAATGGGTTCTGTTAACTATGCTTTTGGAGGAACTTTACAAACAGGATTAGCTCCTACCCGATTGGCAAATCCAGATTTAAAATGGGAAAAAACCAATCAATATAATATAGGTTTAGATTTATCATTATTAGACAGAAGAGTAAATTTTGTTTTTGATGTGTATTATAAGAAAACAAACGATTTGCTTATAAATGTTCCAATTCCGCTTACCTCAGGATACGCAACAGTACTACAAAACATAGGCGGAGTTGAAAATAAAGGAATCGAAATTGGTCTAACAACAGAAAATTTAAGAACAGAAAACTTCTCATGGAATTCTAACATTGTTTTCTCTGCCAATAAAAACAAAGTAGTTTCAATAGGAAATGGAGTTGACCAATTTTTTCCTGTAGTTCCAAATGGTTCTTTGATGCAACAACAGCCTGTAACGGTAAAAGTAGGTTCGCCTTTAGGAACTTTTTGGGGATATAAAACCAATGGTATTTTCCAAACTCAGGAAGAAGTTAATACCCAACCTAAAATAAACAGTCTTGCCAATACCAAAGTTGGAGATAGAAAATATGTAGATACTAATGGAGACGGAGTAATATCGGCTGCTGATAAAGGAGATCTTGGAAGTTCTCAACCAAAATTTGTTGGAAGTTTTAGTAATACAATCTCCTATCACGATTTTGATTTGAATTTCTCTTTACAAGGATCTTATGGAGGTAAAATATTTAATGCACTTAACCAACAATTAGAAATTTCTACTCTTGGCACTAATGCTGCAGCAACTCTAAATGATCGCTGGACACCAACAAACCCAAGTAATGAAATCCCTAGAGCATCTAGTTCACCGCTAGGTATAGTTTCTGAACGCTATGTAGAAGATGCTTCTTTCCTGAGATTAAAACTGATCACTTTTGGATACACATTACCTAAAAGTCTTTCGTCTAAACTAGGAACAAAGAGCATTAAATTTTATGTATCTGCCGAAAACTTAATAACATGGACTAAATACACTGGTTATGATCCAGAGGTAAGTTCGTATGAACAAAATAATTTATATCCCGGAATTGACTTTGGAGCTTATCCAAACTCTAAAACATTCATTTCTGGCTTGAACGTAACTTTCTAAGTAAAAAAATAAACGATGAAAAAAATAATAATAACATTACTATTAAGTGTTGGTCTGTTAATATCGTGCACCGAACTTGAGGTAACACCAACCTCATTTGTAACCGAAGATAATTACTTTAAAACCCAAGATGATGCAGTAGCAAGCGTAAATGCAGTATATGCCTCTTTGAGTCTTGATCCGGGAGAACAAAGTTTATTTGGTAGAAATCTTTATTTCCTAACCGATATGGCGACTGATTATGCAGCAGCAGGAGTTTCGGCAACAAATCCTCAAGTAAGAGCATTGAGTAGTTTAACTCATGACGCAACTTCTGATCGTGTACAAGTGGCTTGGCGCCAAATATATGCTGGGATAAACAGAGCCAATGTATCTATCGATAATGTTCCCAGAGTATCAGGTTCAGAAGTAGTAAAAACCAGATTGATAAATGAAGCTAAATTCATTAGAGCACTATTGTATTTTCAGGCAGTTCGTCTTTGGGGTGGAGTTCCGATAGTTTTACACGAACCAAAATCTATTGATTTAGAGAATCTAAAAGCAAATAGAGCAACAGTAGATCAAGTGTATGCTCAAATTATTACCGACTTAAAGGATGCCGAAAGCTTGCCTACCACTTACCCTGCAAATGATGCTGGACGCGTTACATCTGGAGCTGCAAAAGCTATTTTGGCAAAAGTATATTTGACAAGAAAAGATTGGCCAAACGCAATCCTTAAATCCAACGAAGTTATTAATGGTGGATATGGATATGCCCTTTTTGAAAATTTTGCTGATGTATTTAATAAAACAAAAAAGAACGGAAAAGAACATATTTTCTCGGTACAATTTGAGCCAAATCAAGCAGGAAATGGATCGAGCGGAAGCACTTTTCAAGGAACGTCTTTCACTGGATTTACCGCCACAGAACCGGCAGATATCATCTCGGATGTAGCTTTATTTTATGATACTTATACCGCGGGAGATACCAGAAGAGATGTAAGTTATGCAAAACAATTGTTGAATCCTGCTACAGGAACGCTCTACACATTTCCTAAACCAATATTTAAAAAATACTTAGACCTTACAAATCTGGCTACACCCGGTAATGTGGCAATTAATTTTCCAATTATTCGCTATGCGGACATCTTATTGACTTTAGCGGAAGCGACAAATGAACAATCCGGACCTACTACCGAAGCCTATGAAGCTTTAAACCAAGTAAGAAGGAGAGCTTATGGAAAACCAATTAATACGCCAGATCCTACGATAGATTTATCAGGATTAACCCCTGTAACATTTAGAGCAGCGATTCAGGATGAACGCAAAAAAGAATTTGTACAAGAAGGACAACGCTGGTATGATTTAGTACGTTGGGGAACATTGGTAACCGAAGTTAAAAAAGTAGTCGCAAAAGCTTCAGTTTCAGAAAGAAACAATCTATACCCAATTCCGCAAAGCGAAAGAAATATTAACCCAGTTGGTTTACCACAAAACCCTGGATATTAACTACAAACCATAAATAAAACTATTAAAAAATGAAAAAAATCAATACAAATAGTAAGATCAAAAGTCCTAAAAAGGGGCTTTTGATTACTGCTCTACTAGTTACACAATTAGGAGCAGTGCAAGGATTTGCACAAACAAATCCTAATGCAAACTTTAAAGGTGTAATAGGAAAAACCTTGACGGAGTCAAAAGAATATTGGCCAGAGCCTGTAACTGCTCCAAAAGGTGCTCCAAATATTATCTGGATTTTACTAGACGATGTAGGCTTTGGTGCATCAAGCTCTTTTGGAGGTTTAATACAAACACCAACATTTGATAATTTGGCAAATAATGGTTTGCGCTATACTAACTTTCATACAACAGCTATTTGTGCGCCAACTCGTGCCGCATTATTAACTGGAAGAAATTCGGGTAAAGTACATGTTAGCGGATTTTCGCATACAGTTATGTCAGCAGGTTTTCCTGGTTGGGACGGAAGAATTCCATCTGATAAAGGAACAATCGCTGAGATTTTAAGAGATAAAGGATACAATACTTTTGCAGTAGGTAAATATGGATTGACTCCTGATGAAGAAGCTACCGATGCCGGACCGTTTGACAGATGGCCAACGGGTAAAGGTTTTGAACACTTTTTTGGTTTCTTAGGATCACAAACAGATCAATACAAACCAGATTTAGTCGAGGATAATGCCCATGTTACTCCAGATGGAAGACACTTAACGGATCAGATTACCGATAAAGCCATTAGTTATATCACCAAGCAACATAAAGCTGCTCCCGATAAACCTTTCTTCTTGTATTATGCACCCGGAGCTGTTCATGCACCTCATCAGGTAGCTGAATCATGGAGCGATCAATACAAAGGGAAATTTGACGAAGGTTGGGATGTATATCGTGAGAAAGTATTGGCTAATCAGAAAAAATTAGGTGTAATTCCTGCCAATGCTATATTACCAGAACGTAATCCGCTTATTACCGATTGGAAAAAATTATCAGCTGATCAAAAGAAAGTGTACGCCAGATTTATGGAAGTATATGCTGGATATCTTACTTATACCGATCATGAGATTGGAAGAATCGTAAATCATTTAAAAGAAACCAATCAATTAGAAAATACATTAATTTTTGTTGCAATTGGCGATAATGGAGCTAGTAAAGAAGGTACTTTGCAAGGTACAATTAACCAATCTCTTTTTTCTAAAACGGTATCTGATGAACAAAATCTTCAGAATAATTTAAATAATATCGGAGAAATTGGAACTGCAAAAGGTTTAAATACAAATTTCCCTTTAGGATGGGCACAAGCAACAAATTCGCCTTTTAAAAATTGGAAACAAGATGCACAATCAGAAGGAGGAACACGTAATCCGTTGATTGTTTATTATCCAAAAGAAATTAAAGAAAAAGGCGGAATCAGAAATCAATACAGCCATGTAACCGACTTACTTCCTACAACCCTGGATATTGCAGGAATTAAAGCTCCGGAATATATTAGAGAAGTTAAACAAGATGCGATACAAGGTTCTACATTATATGCTTCGTTAAATAATGCCAAAGCAGAGTCATTACACAAAATACAATACTACTATATTTTTGGAAACAGAGCCATTTACAAAGACGGATGGAAAGCTGCAGCAGCACATCTTCCTGATTCATTTGCGATAAAAAATTCATTAGGCAAAAATGAAGCCCCAGCGCCAAGCAATTTTGATACTGATGTTTGGGAATTATATAACCTAAACGAAGATTTTAACGAGCGTGTAAACTTGGCAAAAAAGTATCCAGAAAAATTAGCAGAACTTCAGAAATTGTTTGATGAACAAGCAAAAGAAAACAACGTTTATCCGCTAATCGATTGGGAAGATGTATTTAATAGAAGGATACATAATCTTGGTGCCGATAAAGGAAAAACACTTCAGGAATTGGCTAAAAAAGCAACACAATCTGGAGCAACAAATTAATAATTAATCAAGATTCAGGTCTTTTACTAAAAATAGAAAAGACCTGATTCTAATAAACTTTTATAGATATGAAACGAGTAGACTTTGAAATTATAGGAAAAAAGATTCTTGTTGGTGCAATACTCTTTTTAGTTCCGCTAATCATTTTGGCAGGAGGCTTAACCTTAGTAAATCAACTTTTAAAATAAGAAATCATGGCTGTAGTGCAAAACTCAAATAAAAATTTAAAAAGAGACTTAGGGATTAGTCTTTTTATATACTCATTGCCAGTATTGGCAATTTACCTTTACTTTAAATTAAGTAACGGCATCGTAACCGAATCGCATATAACATTACCATCGTTTTTAGAATTTGCAAAACCTGTATTTTCAAACATAAGAACATGGGGATTAACAGTATTTATGCTCGTTCTGGGGATCATAGAATTCACCGCTGGTTTATACGATGATCAATGGACGGGTGAAGAACGCAAAATAGATATTATAAGCTTCTTAGCTCCTAAGTTAATCTTACCTCCTGTTATTGCTTTTTTCAGCCTAACGATTTTACCAATTGTAATTCCGAATCTTGAAAATGCGCTTTCTTGGGTTCCTTTTTGGGGAGGTTTTTTCTTAATTGCAGTAGCCGATGATTTAACCCAATATTGGTACCACCGTTTGCATCATCAAGTGCCTTTTTTATGGCGTTTTCATAGAACACACCACTCAGCCCCGTATATGGGAATGGCAATGCTTTCTAGACAAAACTTCATTTATACCGTGTTTTTTTCTCAAATATACCTAACAGCTACGTTAACCTATTTAGGATTAGGATTGCCTGCTTTATTTGTTTTGGTTATAAAAAGTTTCATCACATTAGGAGCACATTCTAGCATTGCTTGGGACAAACCTCTTTATAAATACAAAGTATTACATCCTATCGCATGGGTTTTAGAACGATTAATTTCGACTCCTGCCACACACCATGCGCATCATGCAGATACTAGCGGCGACGGAATCGGACATTTTAAAGGCAACTTTGGGAATATGTTTTTCATTTGGGACGTAATCTTCGGGACTGGTTTAATTACCCGCAAATTCCCAAAATCATACGGAATCAAATCATACAAACAAGAAGAATGGTATGCACAATTTCTTTGGCCAATATTCAAATCTAAAAAAGAAGGAAGTGCTCTCGCCGATGGTGTTTTTTCAGTTCCGCTAACACAAAAAGCTAATAATACAGCTACTCAAAGTCCAAGTCCAGTTTATTTTGAACAGCAAACTCAATCCTAAAAACATGAAAAATTCAAACATAAAAAATAGCATCACAGCATTGATCTTACTATTTACGATTGTAAGCTTTGCTCAAGATAAAAGCTCAAATATCATATCGCTAGATGTCTTTTATTCGAAAATAAAAAGTCAAAAGAATCCACAGATAATAGATGCCCGAGGCGCAGAAGAATTTGCATTGAATCATATAAATGGTGCAGTCAATTTTAATTTGCAATCTGAGAATTATGCTAAATCAGTAGCTGCATTAGATAAATCAAAACCTGTATTTATTTACTCTATCGGAGCAGGACGAAGTGTAACTTTAGAAAAAGAATTATTAAAAAATGGCTTTAAAGAAGCCTACAGTCTAGAAGGAGGAATAGCCAATTGGATTGGAAACGGAAAACCATTTTATGCTAATCCCGATAGCTATCGGGATAAAAGCAAATTATCACTAGCAGAATACAACAAAATCATTGCCGATAATAATTCGGTATTAGTAGATATTGGATCTAAATATTGTGGCGCTTGCAAAAAAGTAAAACCAGTTCTGGAAACCATAAAAGCGCAATATGGTGAAAACTTAAAAATCGTAGAAATTGATTTAGAAGAAAACCCACAAGTCATAGCCGACTTAAAATCAATAAAAGTTTTCCCAACCTTGATTCTATATCAAAAAGGAAAAATTGTTTTCAAGAAAGAAGGATTAGGTGATTTGAAAAAAGATGTTGATCGAGTTTTAGCACAAAGTAATTAAAGGTTCTGAGGTACTAAGGCGCAAAGGTTTAAAAAAAAGGCACTAAGGTTCTGAGGTGCAAAGGCGCAAAGGTTTTCCGTAGAGACGCACCGCAGTGCGTCTAACCATTCAAAGGCTTTATAGAAATAAATAATCCTTTTAATCTGTGGCAGAAAAAAAGCTCTGAGGTTCTAAGGTACAAAGGCACAAAGGTTTTCCGTAGAGACGCACCGCAGTGCGTCTAACCATTCAAAGGTTAAAAAAAAAGGTACTAAGACACTAAGATTCTGAGGTTCTGAGGCGCAAAGGTTTTTCCGTAGAGACGCACCGCAGTGCGTCTAAAGGTTCAAAGGCTTTATAGAAATAAATAATCCTTTTAATCTGTGGCAGAAAAAAAAGCAAAGCTTTTACGCAACATTATCATACCTACAAGGTCAAAAAAGACCTTGCAGGAAAATAAATTAATAAAAATTAAATGTCAATTAAAACAAAACAATATACCATTCACGAAGACTGGACAGTCGTTATTCTAGGATTTTTAATAATTGGGATATCCCTATTTATTTTTCTTCCGGAAGTTCCTGTATTCAAATGGACAAATGGAACAGATTTATTAAAAGATGTATTTGCTTCAGATAATTTACAAATCATCTCATTGCAGTTTTTATACCTTATCACTATAGGTACAATTGGTGCTTTCCTAATCGGAAAATCAGTAAGAAACTTTTTACTCGGTTTCCCAATAGTTTATATACTAACCGTTATTGCCTTGATTATTGCGGGAAATGCAACAATAAAAGGATTCAATCTCGAAGCCGTAATTTTTAGTTTGATAATAGGTTTAGCCATTGGGAATTTTTTCAAACTACCCGAATGGTTTCGTACAGCACTTGCTACAGAAGTATTTGTAAAAATCGGATTGGTTTTATTAGGCACAAGCGTAATCTTCTCCGACATACTTAAAGCAGGCACATTAGGATTAGCTCAAGCTTTGGTAGTCGTATTATCCGTTTGGTACTTTGCTTTTTGGTTGTGCAAAAAACTAAAAGTCGATGATGAGTTAACAATGATGATTTCTAGTGCTGTTTCCATCTGTGGCGTTTCTGCTGCTATTGCAACATCAGGCGCTATCAAAGGAGATTCGAAGAAACTATCCTATGTCATCCTATGTTTGT
>NZ_NCWQ01000115.1:0-10130 GCF_002156885.1 Flavobacterium sp. AJR
AGGCACCATTGGTGCCTCTCTCTTTTTATCTACTAAAATCTAGATTATTTGCTAAGTTCCTGAACAAAATCTAACGTTTGCAGAATGATGTTCTTATCCGATTTCAAAGAATTTAATCGTAATTCAATTTTCAGTTTATTGTCAATCAATTTTTTCGAAGATTGAAGTGTTATATCGCTAAACTGTGTTGCAAATTGATCGATTTTTTTAATATCAGCGGTTTTTGTTTCAGCAGTATGACTATATGCATTAGAAATCTCAGGAATATTAAGCTTCGCTAAAAAGTAATTTTGTTTCAAGTCTTTCTTTACTTCCTTTACAAATGATCCGTTATTGGTGTTGAAGTAGTCACGAGAATTTGCAATTACTACTACATCCTTATCCTTAAGGATAAACAAATCTCCGTATTTACCGCTGGTTCCGGCGATTTCGTAATAATTTCCTTTTTGTACCAATAATTTTTTACGAACACCTAACTGTATCAACTTGTCGCCAAATGTTGGATGTGTTGAGGTAAAAATCATTGAAAAAATCGGAATTGATTTCTTCTCTTTTTTCTCAACTTCTATTTCTTCATAATTATCGTCGTATTCGTAAGATTTTGACGTTACCTCAATTTCCTTGACATCGAGTAAGAACATGCTTAAATCACCATCAAAAAGAGTTGCAGTGGCTTCCTCATCAACAATAGTCGAGATTAAATCCGTTACAATACCCATATCATCCTTTGTTAATGCAGCACTATTTAAAACTTCGGTCATTAAATTCGGAAAGTTTTTTAATGTTTCTTTGGTGTTAATATGATAGCTCATATAACCCAAAGGCTTTTTGTCAGGAAAATAATTAAAAATGTTTTTATTGATTTTTCTATTGGCCATTTTGTCCACAATATCAGCCATTGGTTTAGAGTATTCAATAATCTCTTCTACACGAGCATTATCATTATCAAAATAAAAATCCAAATTGATTCCCTTTACAAGATTTCCCCAGTTTTTTTGAGAAGGCAAGAATTTATTATAAGTGGTAAATTGAGATAGAGTAGCGTAAGACTCGTAAAAAGAAGACATAGCTGCGCTGTAATTAATCCAAGATGAGATGTCTGCAGTAGCGTTTATCTTATCAGAAGATGGAGCAGTAAAACCTTTTTCGAAAAGAGATTTAATAAAATCATTTCGTTGTATCGATTGTAAACTATCAAAAGCAGCACGTCCAAGATCATATTCAGCGTAATAGTTATCGGTAGAAACAGCTGTAGAGTCTATAGGTTCCTCTATTGTGTATGGAGTGTTAATGTCAATAGGAGATTCTCCTATAGGTTCTCCTTCATCTGGAGCTACATCTACAGTGATTTCTTCCTGAATTTCTGGAATATCGTATAGATTAGAACTATACTTTTTTGTAAAACCTACAATCACAAGATAATTATCGTTCCATGCCATAGAACTTCCTTTATTTACAGAAGTTAATAGAGAGTATAGAGGGAAATCTTCGATTGTAGCGGTTGGGATAGAATCCGCATTTTTTTCTACATGCATTTTTTGCATGAATTGTTTAATGTCATTTCTATTCTTAATAGGAATTGTGACTTGGTAATACGGAATACTATCTGTGAAATTTCCGTTTACGCTTATTTTTTGGTCTAATTTAAAAAGGTTTGCATATTGGTTGATATCATAATCGGGCTTGCCTTCAGTATATTTACTAATCAAAGAATGATTTAATACATCAAGAATATTTACTTTCTTAGAATGTTGGTCGCCATTAAATTGTACAAAATAATCGTATGGTTTAGTATTGGTCTGACTATTGGCAAATAAGGTTGTTAATAGAATAAAATAGGTAAAAAAATGCTTCATATACTAGGGAATTAATTGGATTGTATTATTCATTAAAGACGATTTTTTAAGTACGCTGTACATATTTTGTTTTAAAAAAACGGTCTTTTTGTTTTTAGAGATTTTACTGTTAGGGTTATCAGTGTTGGCAATATCACGGTCAAAGGTGTAAATCGAGATAATGTTGGCTTGTTCCAAATCTTGTTTTTTCTTTGGGTCTTTTACCAGGTTCTCAGGAACAGGGTAAGAGGCAATCCTTTCAAAACTCTTAGCATTACTGCTAAAATGAATTTGGTCACTCTGATTATTAATACTATTTACAATGGCATTGAGTGCTTTTAAATTTGCATAATTAAGTTTTATAATGAAAACATAATTTTCAAAATCAGTTTTAGTACTTACATTTGAAATCCCATCTATTTTTAAAGCTTTTGCTTTAAAATCGGCTAGTTTCTTGGTGATTTCCTGTTCATTCGGGATTTTCACACCATCAACTTCTTCCAGCCAAATGGCCGATTTGGTCTTAAACCAAGATTTCGAAAAGTCAACCATAAGGGTGTATTCACCACTTTGATCGTCATGGTGTTTTATTCGTTCCGTTATCTCAAAACATCCTGTTAAGAGCAAACAGCAGCATAAAGCGAGAATTTTCTTCATCAGGCAAATTTAAATTTAAATATTTTAAAAACCATGATATAAGAAGATTCTTAAATGGGAAATATAAAACAGTAAATTTTAGATAATATTAACGCATTCTAAACAATGCTAAAAGCCTTATTCTGTTGATTTTTCTTTAACTTTGCGACACAATTTTAATTTCAACTTTAAAACGGATGTTAAGGCTTTTTTAGCATTAGCATACTTCTTAAAAATTTATAAAAAACACTTATGTTCCCACTACAAAGAAACCGCCGTTTAAGAACTAATGAATCTATTCGCTCTTTAGTTCGTGAAACTACACTAAGTCCAAATGATTTTATGCTTCCAATGTTTATTGCTGAAGGAAAAGATGTAAAAGTCGCTATTCCGTCAATGCCTGGAATATACCGTCATTCATTGGATAACACGATAAAAGAAGTAAAAGAAGCTTGGGCATTAGGGATAAAAGCAGTGAATCTTTATGTAAAAGTGAGCGAAAACCTTAAAGATAATAAAGGGGTAGAAGCTTGGAACAAAGATGGATTAATGCAACAAGCCATTCGTGCTATAAAAGATGCAGTTCCAGAAATGATTGTAATGCCAGATGTAGCACTAGACCCATTTTCTATTTACGGACACGACGGAATTATAGAAAACGGACAAGTTATAAACGATGCAACGGTAGATGCATTAACTCGTATGAGTTTAAGTCATGCCGATGCAGGAGCCGATTTTGTTGCGCCAAGCGACATGATGGACGGTCGCGTTCTTGCAATCCGTAAAGCATTAGAAGAAAACGGACACCACAATGTTGGAATCATGAGTTATAGTGCCAAATATGCTTCGGCATTTTACGGACCGTTTCGTGATGCATTAGATTCTGCACCAGTTGATTCTTTAGATATTCCAAAAGATAAAAAAACATACCAAATGGATTATGCCAATCGTATCGAAGGACTTCGTGAAGCATTGCTAGATGTAGAAGAAGGAGCAGATATTGTTATGGTAAAACCAGGAATTGCTTATCTGGATATCGTTCGCGAGATAAAAGATGCTGTTCATGTGCCAGTTGCAGTATATCAGGTTTCGGGAGAATACGCTATGGTAAAGGCCGCAGCCGAAAGAGGTTGGTTAGATCACGACAAAATCATGATAGAGCAACTACATTGCATTAAGAGAGCAGGAGCCAGTATTATCTCGACATACTTTGCCAAAGAAGCTGCTGTGATTTTAAATAAGTAAAAGATTGAAATACATAAGCATGAAAAAAATAATACTTGCATTTGCAATACTTGCATTCGTTTCTTGTAAAAAAGAAGAGAAAACAACAATCGATAATTCAGGAATGCCAATCGAAGAGTCGGCTACTTTAGAAGCTAAAACGCCCGAAGAATTAGGGAAAGCAATTTTCGAAGGACAAGGAAACTGTTTTGCCTGCCATCAGGTAGACCAAAAAGTTATCGGTCCAAGCATAAAAGAAATTGCCAAAATATACAAAGAGAAAAACGGAGACATGGTTACGTTTCTTAAAGGAAAAGGAGATCCAATAGTCGACCCAAGTCAGTTTGAAGTCATGAAAACCAATTTTCCTGTAACACAAGCCATGTCCGATGAAGAATTAAAAGCAATTGAAGCCTATTTTTATAGCTTTTTAAAGTAGGAGTTATCCCGATAGCTATCGGGATCGCCGCTATATCTTTATGTTTTTAAAGAAAAAACATAAAGGATGCCGCTTCTATCGGGGCTAAAAAAAACTAAAACCATTCGTATTTACGAGTGGTTTTTTTGTTCCTACAAGGTTTTTAACTACAATCTTGTCTTTCTGACGAAGGAAGAATCTCCGTAAGTAACTCAACAATAAATCATTTAGATTCGTAATCTCAAGTAGATCTTTGTCAAAGTTCAAAACTTTGACAAAGGTTGCGTTAAGTCTGTTTAATTTGCGTGACATTTACTTATCATAATAAATACATGTTATAAACATTGCCAACGGTTTCAACCGTTGGAACGCAATATTATCGCAATCTGCTTCACACGGTTGAAACCGTGAGCTATAATCAAAATATAATAGAATTTAAGATTGGTCGAGAGAAATCACAAATCATTACCGTTATTTTTTTTACTTTTATAATATGGAAACAGCATACATTAATTCGCCTTTAGGAATCACCAAAATTGTTGGTGACGAAAACGGAATCTCAGAGATTACCGTTGCTAACGCTGGTGATAATGCGGTTTCAGGTGTAATCGCAACCGAGTTGCAAGAAGCTGTTTCGCAATTAAATGATTACTTTTTAGGCAAAAGAACCGATTTCGATTTTAAGCTAAACCCCAAAGGAACAGAATTTCAGCAAAGAGTTTGGAAAGGATTACTTGAGATTCCTTTTGGTAAAACCATGAGTTATTTAGAACTATCTAAAAAACTTGGAGATGTCAAAGCTATTCGTGCAGTAGCATCGGCAAATGGTAAAAATCCACTTTGGATAGTCGTTCCATGTCACCGAGTAATAGGAACCGATGGTTCATTAACAGGATATGCTGGCGGATTATGGCGTAAAAAATGGTTATTAGATCATGAAAACCCTCTAAAGCAACAAAGTTTGTTTTAGGTGTTTTCTTGTAATGGTAAGAATTTTACGCATATTTGTAAGGAAGAATAAAACGATATTAAATAAAGTATAGAAATCTAAAACGAGTAATTCTAATCTTGGAAAGTTTGTAGGTGCTTTTAATGCGTAAATTAGGTTTAATACCTACAAGGTCAGAAAAAGACCTTGCAGGATAACGATAGAGATTGATTGTTTAGGGTTCAATTTCAATCAAAGTAGTCTAACATTCTAAGAATGTCTAAGCTGTCTAACAATCTAAGTAAGTCTAATAATCCAAGTAGTCTAACATTCTAAGAATGTCTAAGACGTCTAACTAATCTAAGAAGTCTAAGTAAGTCTAAAATTCTAAGTTGTCTAAATAATGATTGAAAAAATAAACCTAAACAACATCCTTTTTCTAGATATAGAAACCGTTCCCGAAACAGCCGATTTTGGAGAACTAGATGATGAGATGAAAGAACTTTGGGAGCACAAAACGCAATATCAGCGTAAAGAAGACTTTACTGCCGAAGAATTTTATGACCGAGCTGGAATTTGGGCAGAGTTTGGTAAAATCGTTTGTATTTCTGTTGGGTATTTTACGATTAAAGGCGATGTTCGAAATTTTAGAGTAACATCATTTTTTGGTGATGAGGTAAAGATTCTCAGAGACTTCAATAATCTATTAAACAATCATTACAATAAACCGTATCACGTTTTGTGCGGACATAATGCAAAGGAATTTGATATTCCGTTTATCGCCAGACGTATGATTATCAACCAAATTGCAATACCAGACAAGCTGAATTTATTTGGAAAAAAACCTTGGGAGATTCCGCATTTGGATACGTTGGAGCTTTGGAAATTCGGTGATTACAAGCATTTTACTTCTCTGAAATTATTGGCTAAAATCTTGGGAGTTCCTTCTCCAAAAGGAGATATCGACGGAAGTCAGGTAGGACATGTTTATTATGTAGAGAAAGACATTGACCGAATTGTAACCTATTGCGAGAAAGATACTATTGCTGTAGCTCAGATTTTCCTGCGTTTACGACGTGAAGATTTGTTGATTGATGATGAAATTATTCATGTATAGTTTTTAAAGGTACAAAGGAGCAAAGGAACAGAGGTTCAAAGTTTAAGAGGACTTACATAATTTATAAGATTTTAATGTTTAGAATGGTACATCAGGAAATTTCACATCATAGATTAGTTTCTCAAAAACTATATAAAAAAGCGCCAAGTTCTCCACAAGACATTGTGCATCATTTGGGCGCGATGCAGGCTCAGGATTATGCAATGGCAAAATGGGCGATTGGTTCTCGTTGTGATGCAACTGAAAAAGCTATAGAAGAAGCAATAAATTCAGCAGAAATTATCCGAACGCACATTCTACGCCCAACTTGGCATTTTGTTGCTGCAGAAGATATTCATTGGATGTTGGATGTTTCGGGACCTCAAGTCAAGAGAATAGTAGCTTCTTATGTTAAAAAATATGGATTTGATGATAAAAAATTTGAAAAAATTAATGCATCTATCGAAAAAATATTGGCTGGTAATAATCATCTAACTCGGGATGAGATCATGCAGGAACTCAACATCAATAAAATTTGTAGTGATGATTCTTTGAGCGGACCTATCATGATGTATGCTGAGTCGGTAGGTTTAGTTTGTAATGGAAAAATGAAAGGCAAGCAGATAACGTATGCTTTGCTGGATGAAAGAGTTACAAAGCCAAAAACGAAATTGTCTAAAGACGAGGGTTTGGCAAAATTAGCTAAACGTTATTTTGAAAGTCACGGCCCTGCGACGTTATTAGACTTTTCCTGGTGGTCCGGTTTTTCGCCTACAACTTGCAAACAGGTTATTAGTTCGATAGAATCGGAACTAAACTCGATAGAAATTGAGAATCAAAAATATTGGTTTGGAACAAATTTTACCGATGAGGATAACTTTCGCGAAAGCGTACATTTTCTTCCTGCATTCGATGAAATTTTAATTTCGTATAAAACACGTGAAGCGTCTATTTTACAAGAACATCAATCGAAGGCGTTTACTAATAACGGTATTTTTAGACCAATTATTCTAGAAAACGGAAAAGTCATTGGAACTTGGAAAAGAACAATCAAAAAAGATCATGCGAAAATTGAAACACAATTTTTTCATGAAATTGAGAATGATAAAAAAGTAGCTCTGTTTGATGGTATTAGCTCTTTTGAAAATTATCTGGAAACTAAAATTGTTATCGAATAGCTTTTAGATACAGATTTTTTATGTCGCTCTTACAGAGCTATTGATATCAATATTGTAACATTTTCTATAAATATGACGCCCTGCTAGGGCTGTTCAAACCATGTTATGATTTGTTCTTGCTAAAACATTAGTGCAATTTTATTGCATTAGGTTTGAGTCAAGTATTTGCAAGGGTTTCAGAATAAATATTTGATGGTTTCTATTAGATGTCATGTTTCACGAAAGCTATAAAAACTCCGTTAGGAGTGGGCTATTTATAGCAATAATTAGAGCTCGTAGTGTTGAACCCCATCGGGGTGACATATTAAAATTGGATAATGATTTTCGATCTATAACAAATACTTCGAGTTTCATTAATAAAATGGTTGTGCATTTTATTGCTAAATAATTACATTTACAAAAAATATATAATTATGGTGTTAAGTAGATTTTGGCTAGCGATATTTATTTCGTCAATTGCTTTTATTGTAATCAGTTTGTTTACTGGTAATACGTATACTATTGATTATGTTTTGAATGGTAAGAAAGACGAGCCTATTTTAATCTCTGAAAAATATATTGAGCAAATTCCTGCCTTTATCAGAGATAGTATTAAAAAAGCGCCAGACAACACTATTATCATCAATCGTGATGAGGCAAATGCCGATACGACCTATGTTTATAAAAACAAAACCGTAAAGATTTTTAGCGGTGTTCAAAAATCAGATGGTTTATTGCCAACTTGTAAAAGTACTTTGGTCGATTTAATTCTTCCACTTATTGCTTATTTGGCTTTTTTCTGCGGATTAATGGAGCTTTTAATCATTTCTGGAGCTTCAGGGAAATTAGCAAAAGGTTTGAGTCCAGTGTTTGTGAAAGTGTTTCCTAGTATCCCAAAAAATCACCCATCGATTTCGTATATGACCCTAAATTTTGCGGCAAACTTCTTAGGATTAGATTCTGCTGCTACTCCGTTTGGTCTTAAAGCCATGGAGAGTTTACAAGAAATAAACCCAGATAAGGACAAAGCCAGTGATGCACAGATCATGTTTATGTGTCTGCATGCTTCGGGACTTACGTTAATTGCAACTTCTATCATTGGGTATCGTGCTGCCGCTGGGGCAACAAACCCAGCCGATGTAATGTTACCTTGTATTATTACCTCTTTTATCGGGACAATTGCTGCTTTTTTAATTGTTGGAATTAAACAAAAAATTAATTTTAAAAGTGCTTCTTTGGTTGTAGGTTTGATGGTTATGATTGCTGCCATTGTTGGACTTTTATTCTATGTAAATAGTTTAGATTTAATTGGTAAAAACTTCTTTACATCAAATCTTTCAGGATTAATATTGTTTGCCATCATTGGGTTTACCTTAGTTTTTTCGTTAAGACATGAGAAAAAATTTATTGAAGCAGAAACTACTGTTTTTGATGCATTTGTAGTAGGTGCAAATAATGGTGTTAAAACAGGGGTTACTATTTTTCCTTATGTTTTAGGGATGTTAGTGGCTATTTCTTTATTTAGAAACAGTGGTTTATTTGAAATCATAAGCCATTGGATTGCATTCATTTTCTCGAATATGGGTGTGAGTAAAGAAATTACCGATGCGTTGCCAGTTGCGATGCTACGTCCTTTTAGTTCTGCGGGTTCACGAGGATTCTTGATTGACTCGATGAATACTTTTGGAGCAGATTCTATGACTGGAAGATTAAGTAGTATTTTTCAATGTAGTGCCGAAAGTACTTTTTACGTAATTGCGGTTTACTTCGGGTCAGTAAATATAAAAAATACCCGTTACGCTTTAGGAACTATGCTTTTGGTTGATGTAATTTGTGTGATTACAGCTATATTTGTGGCGAGTTGGTTTTTTTAGTAAATAGCATTTAAATTAAAAATTATATAAATATAAAACAGTATGAGAATGAGTAAATACACAAAATACATTGCAATTGCACTAATGTTGCTTTTTTTAATTACGAGTCTATTAGCTTAAAAGTTAGTTGGTTAATATGAATAGAATTTACATTACGTTGTTTTTGTTGGCTCTGGTAAGTTGTAAAAAAGAACCAGCAACAGTAGGCCCAAAGTGGACTAAAGAAGACAAAAAAGAAATGACGGCAAAGCCAGCATTTAATACTATTACCCCAAAAATCGATACGATACATATTTCGGGGAATGAAGAAATAGGCGTGAGTAACTATGTTTTAGCTTCTCTTTTAGATAAGAAAATTGATAAAGACAGTCTAATAACTGTTCAATACAGACTTGATTTCTTTACTAATAAAACAAAAGTAGGATCAGATAAGGTTACCATAGTTCCATTTACAGAAGGTTCGGGTTGGGGTGCGACATATGGTTTATCAGATGAAGATAATGCTGAGGTATCACCTTTTATCCATGTCAGTTTTGGTTATGAAGCTTGTGGATATAATCGCCAACACTTTTTGTTTTATCTAAAAAATAATAAGGTACAGCTTGTGCACGACTGGGACTCTATGAGTGACGGTGGTTGGGGAAGTTGGTTAGAATTTGGAGGAATAGATCCTAAAAATGAACCAGTTTCTTTTTATAGCAAAAGAGTTTCTTACGGTGGTAAAGAAGATGTTAATGATGAAGATATGGGAACCGTAGAACATTCTGATTCTATCGTGTTTCATCTAAAAAACAATAAATGGGAAAAACGATTGTTAACCCCAAAGGAAAAGGTGTACTGGAAAAAAGACATTACTTTTAATGAATTTTATCCTCAATTTGCAGAATAAAAAAAGCCTCGCAACAGCGAGGCTTTTCCGTTTTTAGTAAGCAACATATTATTATTATTATTATTATTATTAT